>JAAYTR010000129.1 GCA_012523685.1 Clostridiaceae bacterium
ATGAAAATGGAGGAAAAACAATGAATGCTGATATCAGCATTCATTGTTTTGCAGCATATTTATGGTATATTAATAAGAAGAGATTAATTTAAAGGAAATTCTCAAGGCGAAACTAATATATATTCTAAAGATTGTATTTTAATATAAAAATATTGATATTTTATGAGATAATTAACGAAATATCAATATTTTATAATAAAATATTTAAAAAAACGAGGGATAACATGAAAAAAGTACTATTACCACTAATTTTATCTGTTTTATTATTATTAACCGGGTGCTCAAATGTTAAGCTTGAGCCAGGGGAGTCCTTTATTACTTTTAAGAAAAAATCTGCATCTATAACCTTTTCAGTATCTGAAAAAGATGTAAAAAGAGTTTTTGACATACGTTTCAAAGATAGCAGCAAAGAAATAAAAGAAGAACTAGCCGATTACTTAAGCGATATTCATGATGATGATATTAAAATAACAAAATTTAAAAAAGGCAAGGACTTTATAAATTTTACATATGAACTGGAAGATGTTGAAGATATGGATTTCTATGAAAAAATGACTTTGGAAGATTATGCGGATGATGAAGGTTATGATGACGTAGAAGAACTGGCAGATGATGTAGAATTTGTAAGATACGGCAAAGATAAAAGTGTTGACAGCGATGATATAGACAAATATGAAGATGATCTGGTTCAATACGTATATGGAGGAGATAAAGGCATTTATTATAAATTGCCAAAGAAGATTCTTTTGGTTACTGATGGCTTGAAATACAAAAAAATATCCAGCGATACAATATATGTAAAAAGGAACTCGTCAGGGATTATAGTGTATAAAAAGTAGGCCATAGCAAGTGAATTAAAACATAATAAATCATGTTATATAGTTAATGTAAAAAAATATGCGGAGGGATAATCCCTCCGTTATATTATTTTTTGAAAATAATAATCCCTGCTATCATTAGAGATACTCCAATTAATTTACTCCATTCAAAACTTATCTTCTCGGTACCGAAAAAACCAAAAACTTCAATTAAACAAGAAACCACAAGCTGTGCCAATAGAATAAGCATTGTGGCATATGCCGGACCCAGACCGGAAATGCTTTTAATAACGGTAAATGTAATAAATGCGCCTATAACACCACCAAATAAGTAAATTTTATTCTCAACATTGAATACAGCGAACAAGTTTTCTCTGCCAGCAAAAAACCACACACTTATACTTATGGCAAAAGCTGTTAGTTGTACCCAGCTGTTAGTAGCCCACATACTGGATGCATCCATTACACGGGTATTGAAAACACCTTGAACACTCATTAATAAGCCAGCCAGCAAAGCAAATAAAATACCAACCAACAAATCTCCTCCTAATCAATAATGATATTAGTATCCTCAGAAAAAAATTGTTTAAACTTGATTCGGGTCAATTTAATTTCTGAAAATAACAGGTATTATATAAACATCAGATTTAAGAAATGCTAATACAAAAAAGTTTAATAACCTTGATTCAGATCAATTTCACTTTATAGGATTCCTGATAGTATGTAATTATACAGAAATATAAAGTATGTAATTAAGAGAGAGGGAGATAGCATGTCCAAACGATTAACATTTAACCAGGCAAAAGAGAAGAATTTTAAGATATTAAGTCAGTATGTGCCGATTGTAGATCGGGTACATGGAAACACACATCCGGAATTCCATGAGGTTCGTAAACTGTTTGATGCAATTATTAAGAAAACAACTGAAGCTGGAGAGGAAAGACCTGAATTAAATGAGGAATTTACTAAATTGCGTAAGATTACAAATA
>JAAYTR010000130.1 GCA_012523685.1 Clostridiaceae bacterium
AGATAATTAAGCTAAAGACCAAGGGAGAATCTTAAAAGGGATTCTCCTTTGGTCTTGCTATAAAAAGTAGTAGTTTTGACGATGAGGATTAGATGATGCGCAACTATAAAAAATACTTAATAGTTCAGTCTGAGGATAGCCTCTTTAGCGATGACTTTGGGAAAAATAGTGGTAATTGTAGAAAAAAAATAAGCTCCCTTTACAAGTGGGGTCCGCTACCAAGAACCGGCCGTGTTCCACTGCGCTAAAAGCTTATGTTTATATGTTACCACATATTTGAAATATGTAAATAGCTTGGGTGGAGAAAAACTCATAGATTTAGGAAAAATTATTCCTCATCGAGAAAATATTCTTCTAGTTTTTGTTCACAATGGTTTCGTATTTTATCCACTTCTGTTTTTGTAAGTTTTTTATAAATATGTGGGCTTAGTTCTATAAATTCTATGTCTCGAGATTTTCGCATAAAATTCATGTCTTCAAATCTTTTGAAGGGGTTGGAAAGGATGTTTCGCGTAACTTCATTTCTGCTGTAATCTCTTAGATAAAGGCAAGGTTTTTTTTCTACGAGGAGTCCTGCTTTTCTTCTTTGTTCGTAAAATTCTATAAAATAATCTGTTATGTCTTCTAGTCTTACTCTGCCTTTCTCGTCTATGTTTTCAAACATGCCTTTGATTAAAACTGGTTTGTAGGAGTAGCTCATATCCATTTTTTCTATATATGTCATAAATTTTTCTTTCATGTTTGATGGGGTGATAAGATCCCAGCCAAATTGTTTTGCATAAGCGTTTATTTTTTCATTTTTAAAATACTTAAAACTTCTTTTTTCGCCGAAGGGTATTTCTAGATCGGCAATTATTTTTCCTTCTTTCAAATATTTATCTATGGTTTCGGATTGTACATCTACCATTCTCACAAATTCCAATTGTGATATCATGTCTTTTACTTCTTCTTGCCAATCAAAAAGTTCGATCATTTCATAGTCTTTAATATCAACAGGAATGTCCAAATATATCGACGGTTTTTCACCTCTTGCTATAAGGTCTTTTTCAAGTTGCCACGATTTCTCTGAAGCAAGGGCAAAGGCACCTGGTCTATATTCTTTTATATTAAACATTCTATGAATGGAATAGGGCATGTTAAAAAGATTTGCATTGTCTATAAAATCAAAGACCATCAGACAGTCTTTATCTTTTGCCAGTCGCATCCCTCTGCCCAATTGTTGTGTGTAGAGCGTCTTCGACATAGTGGGGCGAGCCATAAACAAAACTTTGGTGTTAGGACTATCCCAACCTTCATTTAATAAATCGCAAGCACAAAGCACATCGATATTTCCATGTTCATATTCTTTAATAATTTTTTTTCTCTCCTGATTTTTCATTGCCCCAGAAACCGCACAACTTTTAATGCCCTCTTCTACGAGCAAGTTAGAAACTGCTTCGGCATGTCTAACGGAGGCGCAAAAAATTACTGTTTTTTTATTTTTTATAAACTCCTTGTAGGTATCAACAATAACTTTATTTCTTTCCGGAATAAATAACTTAGATTCTAAATCTTGGGTGTTATATTTAATACCATTTATTCTTACATCGCTTATATCTATATTTGTTTTTACCCTAATACAACGGATAGGAACAAGCTCTCCTATTTCAACTGCCGTTTTTAAGTCGAGCTTATGAGCTACTGTTTTAAATTCTTCTAAAATATTATCTCCATCGCTTCGGTAGGGTGTTGCTGTTAAACCGAGGGTGAACTCTGGCTTAAAAAAGGAGAGAATTTTTTTATAGGTAGAAGCTGTCCCATGATGGGCTTCGTCAATTATTAAATAGGAAAATTCATCAGGCTTAAAGCGGTCGAGATTATTTGAAATACTTTGAACACTGCCACAGAGAATATGGGAGTATTTTTCTTTATCTTCGGCAACATAGAGCCCAGCATTTTTTTCTGGCCATAAATCGTCAAAGGTACTTTTAGCTTGATATATTAGTTCCTTTGTATGCCCTAGAAAGAGCGTTCTTTTTCCCACCTTTTTGGCATCTGATACTGCGGTTACTGTTTTTCCTGTTCCCGTTGCATGATGAAGCAGGGCTATCGTCTCTCCAGCTGCTCTCATTTTTTCTAGATTCTCTAAGGCTTCTGCTTGGTGTTCTTTTAATTCAATTATCTTACCTCTTTGTTTCGGGAGATAATCATCGGGTATTTTAAAATTGGGAAGTTCACCAAAGAAGGTGAGCATTTGGTCTTTTACTTTTTCAGGTTGGTTTTTAAGTTGACTGTAGACCCATCTATATATTTTCCAATCTTTATAGACAAGACTGTTTTGTTTTAAAAGATCATCAAAATACTTATTTTGGGAAATATTATTTGGGTTATGATAGGTTTCGCCGTCAACTTCGATAGCAATTTTTTCATCTTGGCTTTGAAGAACAAAATCGATATAACGATAATTGCCATAAATATCTACAAAGGAATATTGTGTTAAAATGTACTTCGACTTCTCTGGTCCAAAGGCTTCGGTAAAAAGATTTATAAAAAGTTCTTCTGTCTCACTATGAACAATGCTGCTTGAAATAAAATCTTGAATCACTTTGCCACCTTCCTTTGCATATATATCGAAAATTGTAATCTTAATTTTCTACAGATTTTAGAATAATTCCTTCTTTAAAGGAACCTCTTTCTTGATTTTTCTGTTCTCTTATATTTTCAAATTCTTCCAAGCTTACACCCTTATGAAATAAAAGCGCATAAATAACTTCAACCAAATCTGCAAGCTCTTCCACTTCGCCATTTTCATAATATTCATTTAATTCTTCTTTCAGCTTAGTATCGAAATAATGTGTGAGGCTTATACCTTCAGCCTTAGTTATGTGAACCGTCTTTCCCTGTTCTTCGATTATTGCAGGAATTTTATCTCGCACCAACTTGTCATATATTTTTATCACTGCCGCTTTCCTTTAAAAATCTGTTTTCTGCCTGCGTTTTATTATATCGCATTTATCCTGAATCGCAAAGGTGAATCAAATTAAGCAAAGAATATCTCAATTCCCTTTTCTATACAGCAAGATAAAGAGAGTGGTACTTTTTTTTTCGACGAACCTGTAATTCATTGCATTATATGGAATTAAGAGGAGAGAAAGTGGTATTTTGACCACTATGGTATATACC
>JAAYTR010000131.1 GCA_012523685.1 Clostridiaceae bacterium
CGCGGCAGGCGTAGTAATGAAAGATTTGGAATTATTATGATAGATATTAACCAGTTTAAAAAAATAAATGATAATTGGGGGCACTCAGTAGGAGATGAGGTTCTCATAGCTCACTCCAAAATTCTCAAATCGTCTTTTCGCTCTGGTGAATTCATTTCCCGACACGGCGGAGATGAATTTATTGTAATTATGGAAGCCAACAGTATTGATGATGTAACTGCAGCTGTTAATAGATTTGTTAATTCAATAAATCTTTTCAATAAAACAAACACATATCTTTGGGAGCTAAGTGTCAGCATCGGTTATGATCTTTACGACCCATCATCCTCTGATTTGAGTATTGATGAGCTTTTGAATCATGTGGACAAACTAATGTATAAAGCAAAATCACAATCCGGCACAGTAGCCTTTACATCGGAAGTTAAGGCTTGAAGCATAACAGCTATAAAATGTATAAAACAAAAGATCTATCATACAATTAAGATTTATAAAAAAAGCCCAGTGTTTACTGAGCTTTTTGGCTACTATCCAATTGGTAAATTCATTATTCCTTTTATAAATCCATAAAAAGATTACTAATAGTGTTTTTTAAAACTTCAAAATCCGTCAGATGAATATAGTGACCGCTGTTTGGTGCTATGATATGTTCGGTTTCACTCGATAAATCAAGATACCTTTTCATAATATCCTGCCATATGCCTTCAATCTTTTGTGCTTTCTGTTTTTCCAAATTGCCATATTACTTATCGCTCAAAGCTTCTGCAATATGCCACCACCCAAAAAGCTGGTTTTCGAGACCTTTTAGGCTACATTTTTTTAATCTTGGAACCATAAATTTTCCTTCCGAAAAAAGAACCATAACCTTTCCAAATGGAAAAGTTATGGGTATTGCCACAAGTGTTTACTGAGCTTTTACACATATTTGGTGGAGGCGGCGGGAATTGAACCCGCGTCCGAAACCGTATTCACAAGAGCATCTCCGGGTGCAGTTCATGGTTTATCATTCCCTCTACTGCACGCCCATGAACAGGCTTGCAGCTTTAGTAGCTTCATTTGTCATGCACGACTCAAAGCTTTGTCGTGTCACGTTCACCACTGTCGACGCCCTATCCTAGGCCGTGGTGCTCCAAGGTAGGACGGCTGCCTTAATTAGGCTGCGTAAGCTAAATTGCTATTATTGTTAGCGTTTAATTTAAATTCCTCGTTTTTTAAAGTGGCCTACGAGAATCCACTACCCGCTTCTCCGGCTTCAACAATCCCGTCGAAACCTTAACGCCCCCGAATAAAGGGCTTGCTAACAATTACATTATACCACAATTGCAAACTGTTATACACTGTTTGTTATTACCTTAATGATTTTTCATCCTACGGTCGATTTCACGCATTGCATCTTTCTTAGCCAAAGCTTCGCGTTTATCATACAGCTTCTTGCCCTTTGCAACGGCAAGCTCAACTTTAACCATACCTCTCTTAAAGTAGAGACTTAATGGTACCAGGGTTAGCCCCTGCCTTTGTATAAGACCTGACAGCCGGTTAATCTCATGACGATGAAGCAATAGCTTTTTTTCCCGCATCGGATCATGATTAAACCTGTTGCCCATGTCATAAGGGCTTATGTGAAGGCCATTTACAAAAACTTCACCGTTTTTGATTGTGGCATAGCTATCCTGAAGGTTTGCCTTTCCAAGCCGCAGGGATTTAACCTCTGTTCCGTAAAGTTCAATTCCGGCTTCGATAGTCTCTTCTATAAAATAGTCATGCCTCGCTTTTCTGTTTTGAACAATTGTTTTTTTGCCTTCTGCCATCTTTATTCCTTCAAATCTATTAACGCAAAAACCGTGTAATGTAAATCTTACACGGCTGTTTGCTTGGTACACCATCGGGGGTTCGAACCCCGGACGCCCTGATTAAGAGTCAGGTGCTCTACCAACTGAGCTAATGGTGCATATACATATAGCACTAATATTTTTTTACTTTGCCTAACCGCAAAAACAGCTGTATAGGCTTTGCTACCTTTGACATTATAAAGGAATCCATTAGTGAAGTCAATAACTTTTTATTAAGTCACAGGCAAATAAAAAATAG
>JAAYTR010000132.1 GCA_012523685.1 Clostridiaceae bacterium
CAGCCAATTGTGTCCTTGCGTACAGGGGAGCTTTTCGGGTTTGAGGCCATGTCACGGCCTGTAAATCCCGCATATGAGAATATTCTGGAGTTAATTGATGATGCCGAGGCTTCAGGTCATTATGTAATATTAGAAAAAAGAATGGTATATAATGCTCTTGATACTTATATGGCCCGTGACCCGAAGTATAAGGATCATTACCTGTTTATTAATACGGCACCCTACGCAACCCTTGATGAAAAAGACTATAATGATATCAGAGACAGATATTTTGGCCATATGAAGGTGGTCTTTGAGATTATTGAGAGAAACCGCATGGATCCGGAGGAGATAAATCACAGAAAGTCTATTGTCCGAAAAGCCGGAGCCAAGTTTGCCCTGGATGATTTTGGCTCGGGATATTCGAACCATTTGGCACTTCTGGCGCTTGAACCCGATATTATAAAAATTGACAGGGAACTGATCCGGGGAATTAATGAAGACTTAAGAAAACAGCATATGCTTGAGGATATTATAAGCTATGCCCGTTATCGTGGTACCCGTGTATTGGGTGAAGGAGTGGAGACCCAGGGTGAACTTGAAACCCTGTGCCGTATGGGCGTAGATTATGTACAGGGTTTCTTTACAGGAGCACCTTCTGAGGAATTATCAGAACCTGATGAAAATGCGAAAAAAGTAATTAAGGGAATTATCCGAAACAAAAATATTGATTTAAGACAACTATATATAATCATGGAAAAGTCCCTTGCAATTATCAATGAAGATTATGCAAGATGCCTTTCTGTTACCGTTTACTTAATGCTAAAGCTTGGTAAACGCCTGAATATTGAAGAGGACAGATTTACAAATTTAATTATCACCACAATATTCCACGAGATAGGAATTCTTTATCCCGGTTATAAAAACTGCAGTATACAAAGAGACGATGAAATAACCGAACACAGTATTTTTGCCTACCTGTTGTATAAAGAGTTTTCTCCATATCCCGAATTCGCCAGAATTATCCTGTACCACAATAAAAAATATGGCGTTAATCATGCCATCAACAATATTGTTGTTCCTGATGAAGCATACTTATTATCCTTAGCAGTTGCCATAGCCGAAGTTATTGTAAACAGCAGCAGAGAAGATGTTAATAAAAATGTTGCTGAAAGAATTAAAGAGAATGATTTTAAACCGGAATATAAAGAGGTTCTGGAACTGTTATGTGAAGAAAATATGTTAAACCGCATCACAACCGGTGAGTACAGGTCAGAGCTTTTATCGTATATTGGAACGGCAAAACTGAGCAAGGCCGAAATCGTTGGCCTGTTGAGAACGTTTATATATGCCATAACCTTCAGATCCCCGTACAATTATGCCCATGCCAGAGCAATGGAAACTATAGTGAGCCTTCTTGGACAAATAACAAAGCAGAATTGGAACATGATGGAGAAGGTGCGTGCTGCAGCCCTGTTATACAGTATCGGTATGCTGACTTTCGACGAGGAAACCTTTGTAAAGGAACACTCTCCCCTTGAGCTTCACAGCTTATTAAGGGAAGCTGTTAATAAAACCAGCATTATTTTCAGGGAAGCAGAGCTTATTGATATTGTGGATATATTCAATGCTGCAATCGGAGAGAGAACATTTTCCGAAAGGCATATGCTTATGGGCAAGGATATAATAAGCGGAGCAAATATGATTAATCTGGCCGATGTTCTGGCTTTACTTATGGAACAGAAGTGTTATGCCTATGAAGCTTCATGCCGGGATATCTTTGATGAGCTCAAAGAAATAAGCGAAACCACAGGTTTGTATTTCCCTATGATTGAACTGATGGAGGAATATTTAGAAGACATTGAAGCTCGTGTAAAATCCACCCGTGCAGATATCGGAAAGCATTATAACAGCGTGTTTTCAGGGTTTGAAAAACTCAGGAAATTTCTCATTGACCGCAAAAAAAACTAAACCTTTATGCATGGTATAAAGGTTAAAAATGCTTAAACGGGGCATAGTAAATATACAAATGTTTACAGCAATAAATATATTAAAGTATGTTTTGAAAGATGGGATAAAAGCCTGATTAATAAAGGCTTACAGCCCTTACTCTTTGACTTTTATCTGCTGTTGGTGTATACTGAATATTAAACGAGTATGTAAAGTCTACTAAAAAATGCCATGTAGAAAAAGCTCCATACATACATTTAGCTTATTTACCGTACGAATTTGATAAAGAACTAAGCGAATGAGATTATGTATGATAAAAAGGAGCGGAAAAAATATGTTCAGTATAGGGGATAAAATTGTTTATCCTATGCACGGTGCAGGAATAATTGAATCCATAGAAGAAAAAGAAATTCTTGGAGAAAAGAAAAAATATTATGTAATGAAAATGCCTGTTGGAGACATGAAGGTTATGATACCCATTAACAATGTTGATTGTATAGGTATAAGGGATATCATAAACAAAAATGACGCCGATAAAGTATTTAAATCCCTGGAAATAACCTGTGATGAGCAAACCTCAAATTGGAATAAAAGATATCGGGAAAATATGACAAAAATAAAAAGCGGTAACGTATTTGAAGTTGCAGAAGTGGTTAAGAGCCTTGTTTTAAGGGAAAGACAGAAAGGTTTGTCCACAGGTGAACGTAAAATGCTTAACAGCGCCAAACAGATTCTTATAAGTGAACTGGTTTTAGCTAAAAATATGAACCCTATGGATGTAGAAGAATTAATTAATGAGAGGATAACAACCTGATTTTAGCCATTCAAAGGGAGTTTGTATGCTGGAAAAAATCTTAAAATACGCATTTGGGCTTACAGGAGCATTAACCGGAATATCGCTGGTAAGGCTATTAATGATTCAAAGCAACATGGAGGAATACCTCGGCACTGTTTATGGAGTCGGGCTGTTCATAGTTGCTGCTGTTATTCTGGGCATCGGCATGTTTTTCCTGGGCGGCAAGGTTATCGATATTTCTGCCGGTTTTGTTGATAAAATTGAAGACTCTTTGCAAAAAATTACCCTGTATGAGCTTCTGATTGGAGCCAGCGGTCTTATTGCAGGCTTGATAATTGCTAATCTTATTTCTATTCCTATTGTAAAAATCGAATTAATCGGAGTGCCCTTATCCATAATAATTAATATTTTATTTGGTATTTGCGGTATTTATTTTGCCCTTATCAAAAAGAACGAAAATATATTTGACGGGGCATTGGACAAAAAGAGAACCCAAAAGTCAAACGGAATCAAGCTGCTGGATACCAGCGTTATTATAGACGGCCGTATTTTGGATTTAAGCAGGACAGGCTTTCTGGAAGGTGAGCTTGTCATCCCGGGCTTTGTGCTGGAGGAGCTTCGCCATCTGGCCGATTCGGCTGATGATGTAATCAGAGCAAAAGGACGCCGGGGACTTGATGTTTTGAATATGCTAAAAAGTGATGTCAAGTTTCCCATAACTATAGACAATTCAGAAGGGGATCCTAAAATCGAAGTAGACGAGCAGCTTTTAATGAGAGCAAAGGAAATAGGGGCGAAGGTTATAACAAATGACTATAATCTGGGCAAAGTAGCGGCAATCAAGGGTATTGAGGTACTTAATATAAATGATCTGGCCAATTCTATGAAGCCGTTGGCAGTGACCGGTGAGGAAATGACAATCCGTATTGTCAAAGAAGGCAAGGAAAGCGGCCAGGGCGTAGGCTACCTGGATGACGGAACTATGGTTGTGGTAGAACAGGCTGATAAGTTTAAAGGCCAGCTTGTTGATTTGGTTGTAGTTAGCGTTCTTCAAACCTCGGCCGGGCGGATGGTCTTTGGCAAATTCAAAAATGTTCATCTCTCACTGGTAAAATAGATTTGTGAGCAATGTTAAAAGGAGATTATATGCAGGAAGCTAATAATACAACTGAGATAGAATTTTTGAGTAATAAAAAAGGCGCCGTAGGCGCCATTATTGTAGCTGCAGGTCAGGGAAGCCGGATGGGGCTTGGTTACAACAAGGTTTTGGCAGACTTGCAGGGAAGGCCGGTTATTGAATGGACTATCCGAAACTTTGTTTTTTCAGGGTTGATTGATACTTTGATTCTCGTAGTAAACCCAAAAGATAAAGAAGACATGACGCGAATATGCGATCCTTATATCAGCAGGATTGAATTTATCCTAGAAATTGGCGGAGATAACCGGCAGGATTCAGTATATAACGGGCTAAAGGCTCTTCCGGAAAAGGTAGAGACTGTACTTATCCATGATGGAGCAAGGCCTTTTGTGGATAGAGAGATTATTGAAAGCAGCATAAAGAACGCCCGGGAACATGGTGCAGCATGTGCCGGTTTACCTGCCCGGGATACGATAAAAATTGTTAATAGTAAGAATGCGGTGTTGTCAACACCGGACAGAGAATCTGTCTGGCACGCGCAAACCCCTCAGTCTTTTAAGAAAGATATCATAATAAAGGCTTACGAAAATGCGAAGAATAAAAGCATTTTGGGCACCGATGACGCAGAGGTGGCAGAATCCGCAGGTTTTAAGGTTTACATGTTTGAAGGCAGCAGCAGGAATATTAAGCTGACCACGGCAGAGGACCTTCTTCTGGGAGAATATTATATTGGTCTTTCAAAAAAAGAGTTTTAAATATTGATAAAAAAAGACTGCCCTCAGGCAGTCTTTTTCAACTAAAACTTTATACTGACTTTTTTAGCTCGGAGTAACACTCACCACAAACATTTTTTCCTCTATAAACCTTTATATTTTTTGCATTGTTGCAAAAAATACAGGCCGGTTCATATTTCTTTAAAATGATGGTGTTTTCATCAGAATAAAACTCCAGACCATCTCCGATGGCTATGTCTAAAACCCGTCTTAATTCAATTGGTATAACTATTCTGCCTAATTGATCAAGACTCCGTATCATTCCGGTAGCTTTCATAATTTAGTCCCCCCGTATCATCTTCTATAAGTGAATTTTAATTTTTTTATCGACTTATGTCAAGTTTCACAATAAATTTTACCAATCACAATATTTGCTAATATGTAAAAAAATAATAAGTTTTTATCATAATATCAATTTATATCAAGTAATTCTATTGTTACAATAGTAAAAATGTCCTAAAATTTTCAGGGACTATAGGGCCGCAGGTACAAACGGTTTTATCAAAGAAGAATTATACCATTTTCCTGACAGCATTTTTGCATATCATCAGGCCATATAGATGCCTGGACTTCCCCAACATGAGCCTTTCCTAAAAGGAACATGCAAATACGGGACTGACCAAGACCCCCGCCTACAGTATAGGGAAGTTTTCTATTGAGAATATCACTGTGGAAGGGCAATTTGCTTCTGTCTTCACACCCGGCCTTTTTAAGCTGAGAACGTAAAGAATCTTCATCCACGCGAATCCCCATGGATGATACCTCAAATGCAGTGTCCAGTAACGGGTAATAGAAAATAATATCACAGTTAAGGCTCCAGTCATCATAGTCGGGAGCTCTGGAATCGTGCGGCTTTCCGGACTTCAGCTGATCTCCGATTTGCATGAGGCAGGTTGATCCGTGCGCTTTAGTAAAGGCATGTTCACGCTCTTTTGGAGTATAATCGGGATAGAGGTCCTCCAGTTCCTGAGCTGTTATGAAAGTTATTTTATCAGTTAAGTAGCGGGGTAAAACAGGATACTCGCTGACGATGTAATCCTCTGTACGCTTGAAGACATTATATATTTGCTCAACACAATTTTTCAATGTTTCCATATTGCGTTCTTCTTTGGAAATAATCAGCTCCCAGTCCCATTGATCAACATAAATGGAGTGAAGATTATCGGGATCTTCATCACGACGTATTGCATTCATATCGGTATAAAGACCTTCACCGAGAGAAAAGCCATACCGGCTCAGGGCCATCCTTTTCCACTTGGCAAGAGACTGTACGATTTCCACGGTAGCATTATCTATATACCTTGCATCAAAGGAAACGGGTCTTTCTACACCGCTCAGATTATCGTTCAAGCCTGATTCAGGCCGCACGAAAAGCGGAGCCGAAACACGGGTGAGATTTAACTCTTCAGCCAGAGCGTTTTCAAAAAAATCCTTGATTTTTTTGATGGCAATCTCCGTATCCTTAAGATCTAAAGGAGATTTATAATTTGCAGGTATTTTGCAGGAACTTAAACTCATGATCTGCACTCACTTTCATGTTGACTAATATCAATATTTTAAATTTGAGCCTTAAAACTTACATAACACTGGCAGCAGCATTTTATTGCATTATCGCCGCAGACTCTAATATTGTATTATAAAAGAATCCAGTCCAAATGTATAGAATATAATTATTATTTTAAAATAATTATATTTAATAAATGAAATATGGATATTAAATAATTGCATTTTTGTTCATATTTTTTGTTAATTTTAATTAGAAAATTATTGCCCGTGATTTGACCGTTCAAAAAGTTTGTGATAAAATTACAAAGCTAAAACACAACGAATATTTTATCAGAATACTGCATATTATTTATAGCATCTTTATATGATGCTGCATGTCTGAGAATTGTTTGATCAAAATAAGCGCTTAATCTTTGTTATTAAAGAGCGGGAAAACCAATTTTAGGGGTGAATCCGGTTATACCGGTAGGGTTAATCTCTTTCAATCCGAACCCGTCAGCTAATCTCGTAAGCGTTGGAGGAGAGGGTGGTTATTATGCTGTAACGTCATAAAATTGTGCGTCCAATATTTTATTCACAGGATTGGAGGAATGTTTTATGACAAAAGTATGCGTAATTGGTCTTGGCAGAACAGGTATGGAAATAGCAAGGGTTATAATGGAGCAACGTGATATGAGGCTCGTAGCAGCCATTTGTTCTGATTTTTCAAAGAAGGCCGGAAAAGATATTGGAGAAATTTTAGGATTACCCGACACAGGAGCAAAAATTTATACTTCAAGTCAGCTTAATTATGTTCTTGAAAAAATTAAGCCCGATGTTTTTGTCGATTTTTCAAATTATAAAGCGACAATGAGTCATGTAGCAAGCATATCAGAAAAGAAAGCTGCTTTGGTTATTGGTACAACCGGTTTTTCAAAAACCGATATTTTGCGTATGAAGGTGCTGGCAAAAAAGAATGGTTCAGGAATTCTCAATGCGCCTAATATTACGGTGGGGGTAAATGTGATGATGCTTTTATCCAATATTGCATCACGCATTTTAAGCGATTATGATTTCGAGATAAGTGAGGCCCATCACAAGCATAAGAAAGATTCTCCCTCGGGGACTGCATTAAAGATTGCCGACCAGATTGAAGAAGGGTTGCAGGCTTCCGGTGTAAAAATAAATGAATCCATCCCCATTCACGCAGTGAGAGCCGGCGGTATTATTGGAAGACATGAGGTTATGATTGCCGGAGAAAACGATAAGATAGAGATTGTCCACGAATCCTTCAACCGGAAGGCTTTTGCAGACGGGGCATTGAAAGGGATACGCTTTATTAAAGGCAAAAAAGGTTTCTTTGGGATGCAGGATGTGTTGGATTTGGAAAGGGTCTTAGCTTCGTATTTTGATAAACGCAAAATTCCCGTTGCAAGCTCCAGCAGTTGATAAAAAAAGCGTCAGTTGATTTAACTCAACCGGCGCTTTTGTTTTATTATTTTAAAGTGGTGCCTGTAGAGTGAGTCAAATGAGCCGCTCCGATAATCCATGCACCCGCCTTCATTCAGTTAAACTGTAATATCTACAATTTATAAAGATACCATTTATAGCTGTTAACCTCATACTTCATTTCAAAAATCCGCTCTACCCCATTTATAATGCTTTGAACGGTAAATACCAGCATGGGATTTCCCGCAAGTTTTTCTGTTTTCCTGTCCAATATACGGTCTATTTTAATAATTTTAGGCTCCTGCCCATCCTCATGCCACCTGAATTTCAGAGGGGTAATAGTGCCTTCACAGGTGCTGAGACAAATCATATCTACACTTTTCATTAATACTTTCATAATAACACTCCATAACACTCCAAAATCAAAGCTGGCTTCGCATGCCGGGATAATCATCTATAACCCCGCCCGTAAGAGGAGGAATTCCCGAATTTATAAAGCTTCCGCGAACAACCGCAGTATTCCCGTAATGAAGACGGATGGCATCAATGCTGGAATCCAGCTGTTTTTTCCGGTAAATTTGCTCATCCTCAAAAATAGAGGTCTGGTAAAACCGGTCATTACAGAGGGATGAAAACGAGACACCCAAATGCCTCAGGGGATCACCGTCCCAAAGTTCCCGAAAAAGTGCCCGCGCAGCTTTAAAAAGTCTTTCGGTGTTATCTGTAGGGGTAAGAAGCTTTCTTTGATGTGAAAAGAAAGTCAAGTCGGTTTTCCGTATTGATACAGAAACCACCTGGGCCAGAAGCCGGGCCGCCCTTAATCTGGAAGAGGCAGTTTCCACTAATGAAAGAAGAAACAGCAGGGCTTCCCTTTCATTATCAACATTAAAGGGGGTGGTGGTGGAATTGCCTATACCCTTTGCAGGCGGGCTGAAGGGATTCACCGGCGAAGTATCTATACCGTTGGCATACTGCCACAGCAAATTCCCAAAGCTTTTAAAATGTGCTCTTAAAAATTGGGGGTCAGCATGAGCCAGCTGGCCTATGGAAAAAATATTCAGGCGATAAAGCTTAGTGGCCGTACGCCTTCCAACCATAAACAAATCTCTGACCGGAAGAACCCACAATTTTTTTGGGATTTCATCAGGAAAAAGCGTATGCACTTTGTCGGGCTTTTCAAAATCAGAGGCCATCTTGGCCAAAAGTTTATTAGAGGAAATTCCTATATTTACAGTAAATCCAAGAACGCTCTTAATCCTGTTTGCAATTTCCCGGGCCATATTCAGAGGTTTTTGACTTCTTAAAGTCTCAGTTATATCAAGAAAGGATTCATCAACAGAATATCGCTCCAAAAGGGGAGAATATTCGCTTAATAAATCATTCAATGCGGTGGAACACTGCATGTATAGGGAATAATCGGGCGGGAC
>JAAYTR010000133.1 GCA_012523685.1 Clostridiaceae bacterium
TATACAAGAGATCTGTATTATAGGGACTAATGAAGAAAATAATTTAGGGTTACCTGTTAATGTCAATATAATCATTAAGTTGTTTATGCTCAATGTCGGACAAATAACCAATCATTCTTATATACATATCCTCCATACCATACATTGGTACCCAGCCGAGCGAACGCAATTTATCTGATGATAGCTTGTTTTGGCTGGGTATGGCATACCCGTATATATTGGTTTCAGGAATCTCATACTTAACTGCAATTGACCCGCCGGCAACCCTGGTGGCGACAAGCTCGGCCATTTGCCTGATTGTCATGGTTGATTCCTCATTAACAACATTATAGGCCTGTCCGTTTGTGCCATTCAGTAAAATAAGTATTAATCCTAAAATTGCATCTGCCGAATAACAATAGTTTCCGATAGATGAACCATCAGTATGGAGAACAATATTCTTTTTATTTATAACACTCCTGGCGAACTGCGCAAATACCCGGTTATCGGTTTCAAGGATCCCTGCTCCAAATGTCTGTGCAAGCCTTGCAATCTTTACAGGCAATCCGTATTGATAAAAATAATTAAAACATAGATTTTCAGCCATCCTTTTTCCCATTGGATAGCAGCTTCGGGCATTCATTATGTCAATGATACCGCAATCGTTCTCATCAACTTTATCGGTTTTATCGGGCATCAGGCCGTAAACCTCCATTGAAGAAACATACACAGCGCTCTCTATGCCTTTTTGATAAGCCAGCTTCAATATGTTGATGGTTCCTAAAACTATTCCTTCCGATACTTCTACGGGATTCTCGATCATCTTTCTTGAATCAGTTTCAGCTGCACAATGAATTATAAAATTAATATCGAATGGTATTTGAGGGATGTTGCGGATATCGCCCTGTATCAGAATGATATTGTCACCCAGTAGTCTTCTGGCCTTTTCCGTGTTCCGGACCAGAGCGATCAATTTAATGTTCCGGTGACTTACATTGTTCAAATAAGAAAAAAAACGTATCAGAAGAGAGCCTAAAAAGCCTGTGGCACCGGTTATAAGGATTGTTTTTCCGTTAAGTAAATCCCAGGGTATACTTGAGTTATCAGAAATATATTTAAAGTCTTCTTCCAGTAGTTTATTCATTATCTCACCTGCAGATTATTTTCGTAGCCTTCATATCCTGTGCCATATATTAATTCACTGGATCAGCCTTTTTATAAGCTTCATAATAATAGTTAGAAAGCAATTTATCACCTATTTTTGCCATTGATGTATTGAGGAAGGCCAAATCTTCTTTATTCTCTTTTTTATATATGCTGCTTAAGAAAAAGATAATTTCAGCAGGCTGCTGATCCTTAATAAGTTTATACAGTCCTGCGAGAGCATCAAAGTTGCGTTTGTTGATTTTCAGAACTTCGTAATAATATTCAAGTGCATTGACGTTGTTTCCTAAGGATGAGCTCAATACAGCAAGATCGTAATATGAAGATTCCAGATTACCGGTAAACCCGTTGTTAAGCAGTAAATTATAGCTTTTATTTAACTCGATAGCTTTACGATAGCTTTCGATTGCCTCCGGAATCTGATTTTGTGCTTTTTTAGCCAAAGCCCGTATATACCAGACTTCAGGGTGAGTCGGGTAATTGGAAATGGCTTCTGCTATATACTTCTCAATTTCTTCATAAGAATATTTATCTTTCAGCTCCAGCATACTTTTTACCAAAAGCACATATGGCATATATGCCATTATCGTATTTTTCATCTCAGGCTCTGCCAGGGATAAAAGCGCATATTTTATAGCCTCATCGTAATTCTTCAGGGTGTAGTGCATAGAGCTCATATAATAATAGGTAAGATTAGTTATAATATTATTTTCTATATCCTTTTCAAGAATCTTCAGATTACGCTGTATCTTTTCGGGCATCAGATCAGCAGAATAACCTGTATGATAAACGATAAGGGAAACATCGGTTATGTTTGCAGAAGTCGGTAATCTTCCATGCTTTAAGAGCTGTTCATGAATTGCTCCCTCATACCTGATCCCGGATTTGCCTCTGAATATCCTTATGGTAGGATTTTCAGACAGTACTCTTCCCGACTGCGCATCTATATTTATTATTTTACATAGAACAGCATCAACAGTTTTATTATTGGAAATACGCTCTAATACTGTGCGGAGCTGTTTTTGGGTATTTGGTCCAAAATACTCGTCAGCGTCCAGAAAAATTAACCAATCGCCTGTTGCTTTATCCAGGGCATGATTTCTTGCATTGCTGAAATTATTATCCCATTCATAGAAAAATACTTTTGCTCCAAAACTTTCTGCAATTTCAACGGTATTGTCGGTTGAACCGGTATCCACAACAATGATTTCATCTGCTGTGCCTTTTATGCTGTTCAGGCACCTGCTGATGTTTTTGGCTTCATTTTTGGCAATTAGACAGGCTGATATTTTCATAGATTTCTCCTTTTATGCGCTAAATCATAAAATGCTGAAGTGACAAAATACTCACTTCTTATGACAAAGATAAATGAAAATGATTTCAAAATACGTCATATATTTAATTCTTTTGTTTTATTTTATCATACCATATGTTATAATCAAATAAGAACATGTGTTCTGTTATTGGAGGTATTTATATGAAAGCGTCTGATCTGGAATACATTAAAAATCATTTTTCAGATACAAAGAATAAGGATATTGCGAGTTATTTGAATATTAGTGTTTCAACAGTTATTAGAACCGCAAAACAGTATAATTTAAAAAAAGTAAACGATTTTTAAATAAACTCAGAATGGAATTAATGCAAGCGAAAAAAGATAGTTATGAAAGAAATAAAAAGGAATACTATCCAACAATAATTCAACAAAACATTATCGTTGGAAGTATACTTGGGGATGGAAGCCTTGCTCTTTATGGCAGGAGCAAAAACGCATATTTTCGTGAACATGGGAGTGAAAAACAAAAAGAATACAGACAATGGAAATGCAATCAATTATCTTCTCTTAATTTTAAGCTGGATGACAGCGGCAAACTTCATTCACCTAGTCATCCAATATATACAAACTTATACAATAGCTTTTACACTAGTGAGGGTATAAAGTATTTAAGTAAACAGAGTGTCACTTTATTAAATCATCCTATAGGATTAGCATGCCTTTATATGGATGACGGTTCTCTTGTAATTGATTCAAGTAGCGGACTTAACAAAAAATATATATTCCCACGTATTTTAATATATACGCTTTGCTTTTCACAGAAAGAGAACCAAATCCTGATTGATCATATTAAACAAACATTTGATATTCCGTTTAAGCTAAAAAAACGACCTGATGGAAAAAATTATATTCTTGAGCTAAATCGCAGGAATCACATTCTAGATTTCTTAGAACTTGTAAAACCATATGTTTCACAAATTCCATGTATGTCATATAAAATAGACCTGAATAAAAGGATGGAAAAAACCAAACAAAAATTATCTAGACATTGTATGGATATCAGTATTGGAAATCAGGTGATAAAAGCTTCTAATTATTCATTAAAAGAAGAGGAAATATTAATTTCTATGAAAAGGCAGGGCAGCACTGATGCAGAAATCGCCGATAAGTGCAATCGTTCATACTGGAGTGTTGTAGATAAAATTAGAAGATTAAGAAAAGCGGGCAAAATTTAAGGGACAGCATTTGGCCGTCCCTTAAATTTAAAGCTGTAAAACAGTAATTATTGGAGTAACTGCAATACTCCCTGAGGTTGCTGATTTGCTTGCGGTTAATCAACTATCTTTCGATAATTGCCAGACTATATCTTCATCCAAACTATATGTTTGGAGCCGGGTACTTCGGGCCAACCTCCAGCCCTACGAACCTCATCAGCATAGCTTTTGCCTTAGCTGGTACGTTCTAGTCGTTGAACCTTCTCCAACCTTTCGGTACAGGAGCTCGGCTGCTGATTATCCAATCCGCTTTTCTTTTCAAACTATCGCACTTATTCTTTCGAATTATGCTGTAGTGAAAGCGGCTTAAGGAAGTTCCAGCAATTCACCCGGTGATGCTCTTAAAGATTACTCTTTAAGACGCCCTCAAACAACCAAACCAAACTATTGCTGTAGAAGTTGTAAAACTCCTTGAGGCTGGCTGTTTGCTTGAGCCAACATTGCTGTTGCTGCCTGCTGCAGGATACTGTTCTTGGTGAACTCCATCATTTCTTTCGCCATATCAACGTCACGAATACGAGCTTCAGATGCTGTCAGATTCTCAGAAGTGGTACCTAAATTATTGATGGTATGTTCAAGTCTGTTCTGCATAGCACCAAGTTTAGCGCGTTCAGAAGAAACTTCCTTGATAGCTGAATCAATGGCATCAATTGCTGATGTAGCGCCTGCTCTGGTTTCCAGGTTAACAGTTGTAGTAGATAAGCCCAGACCAGTTGTTGCGCTCATGCTATTAAGATTAATATCAACGATCTGACCACTGTTTGCGCCAACCTGGAAAGTCAGGGCAGTGGTTTCATAGCTTCCATTCAGGAGCTTCATGGTGTTGAACTCGGTATCGGTAGAGATTCTGTCGATTTCTTCCAGCAACTGTGAGATTTCTTTCTGGAGTTCTTTACGATCATCATCAGTATTGGTGTCTGATGCTGACTGTACAGCGAGCTCTCTCATTCTCTGCAGAATGCTGTGAGTTTCGTTGAGCGCACCTTCTGCTGTCTGGATAAGAGAGATAGCGTCCTGAGCATTGCGTTCTGCCTGATTCAAACCACGAATCTGGCCTCTCATTTTTTCTGAGATAGCAAGACCAGCTGCGTCGTCGCCTGCGCGGTTAATTCTGTAACCGGAAGACAATTTTTCAAGCGACTTGCTTCCTGCGGTGTTGTTAATTGTTAATTGACGATAAGTGTTTAGTGCTGAAATGTTGTGATTAATTCTCATAATTAAATCCTCCTTGATTTTTATTTGGGGAGAATCCTTTCTCCCGTTTTTGATTCCTACCAACCGGAACCATGGTTATGAGCCTTTCAACTTCTTTGGCGCCGATGAAGTGTCACTGCTCACATTAGTTATATCGGTAATTTACCACCGAACTTTATAGTTAAACAGAGATTTTTTTGAAATATTTTTTAGAAAAATTCTTTGCTTTGCTCAGAATGACAGAAAAGTATGCAGAAAAGATTTTTCGCTTCGCTTATAAATGATAAAATAAATGTGTTTTATTAACATTCAGGTGGTAAAATTTTATTAATGGAAGAATAGCTTGTGCCGATATAAGTATTAGAGTTATATAATTAAGATTCATGGAGGGATCTGTATGAAAATTGATAGCATGGATGCAGCGTTTAAACCGACAGTAAGTATTGCACCTACTCAGGTAAAACAACCGACAGCAGAAAAATCTGAAAACTCTGTTCCGGGTACTGCTAGATTGAATAATCAAGACAATAACAAATTTACAGAAGAAAAAGTAAGTGATGCCTTTTTAGAGAGTGCGGTTGATAAGGCAAATTATACATTTGAAATACAGAATAGGTCGCTGAGGTTCAAAATCCACGAAAGAACTAACGAAGTGATGGTTAAAGTCGTGGACTCTGAGACAGGGGAAGTGATCAGAGAAATTCCTCCCGAAAAGCTGCTGGACATGTTTGCCAACATGCTTGAACTGGCAGGTTTGATTATTGATGAAAGAAGGTGACATAAATGAACGGAATATCAGGTTTTTCATCACGAATGAGATTAACAGGTTTATCCGGCTTCGATACCGAATCTATGGTAAAAGAGCTAATGAATGCCGAGAGAATACCTTTAGATATACTAAAGCAGAAAAGAACGGTTGTTGAATGGAGGCAGGAAGCTTATAGAGAGATCAGCACTTCTCTCATAGGTTTTAAAAGCAAGTTTTTTGATATTATTAATCGTTCTACATATTTATTGTCTCAAAACTCTATAAAAGCCATGCAAGCGACAAGCAGCAACAGTTCTTATGTAACGGCCACCGCAGCAAGCGGAGCCATCATAGGAGAGCAGAGCATAAA
>JAAYTR010000134.1 GCA_012523685.1 Clostridiaceae bacterium
ACCTTTGTTTTTCTTATTGCACGGTATAATCCCAAATGATATAATAGATAAGATTTTAACGATATTATATATAAAACAATTCACTTTCAGGAGGAAGGACGTCAAATGGTATTTAATTTTGATTTACTTATCGAAAGCTTGCCTGCCGGTACTACTTTTGTCGAATACATTATAAAGATGTTAATTATGTTTGCAATTGGTGGTATCTTAATTTATTTGGCTATTAAGAAGGATTATGAACCTGCTTTGTTGCTTCCAATCGGTTTTGGTGCAATTTTGACAAATATACCCTTAACCAGTATCGTAACAAATCCTTCAAACGGAGAAACCGGGATATTCGGGGTGCTATATGATGCAACCATTGCAAACGAACTCCTGCCGGTTCTGATATTTATTGCAGTTGGTGCAATGATTGATTTCGGACCATTGTTCCAAACACCCTCTATGATATTTTTTGGTGCCGCTGCTCAGTTCGGTATTTTTGCCACTATGATGGTAGCCTTGCTTTTAGGTTTTAGTCTTAAAGAAGCCGGTGCTATTGGTGTTATTGGTGCTGCAGACGGTCCTACAACCATATATGTCGGTAGTGCTTTCGGATTGGACAAGGGTATAATGGGACCTTTAACAGTTGCTGCATACTCGTATATGTCACTGGTTCCAATCATTCAGCCTCCTGTCATTAAGGCTTTAACAACAAAGAAGGAAAGACAAATCCGTATGGATTTTAAACAGAGGGAAGTAAGTAAATTAACAAGAATAATCTTCCCCATTATCGTAACAGTTATTGCAGGTATTATTGCCCCTGAAAGTGTTGCGCTTATCGGAGCTTTAATGTTTGGTAACCTGATTCGGGAATGCGGTGTTCTGGCAAGACTATCTGAAACAGCCCAGACTACCTTGGCTAACCTGGTAACCATTCTGTTGGGTATTACAATCGGTACAACAATGACAGCTCAAGACTTCCTAACCACAAATACTTTATTGATTATGTTATTGGGGCTGGTTGCATTCATATTCGATACTGCTGGCGGCGTTTTGTTTGCTAAGTTTTTGAACTTGTTCAGGAAAGATAAGATTAACCCAATGGTTGGTGCAGCAGGTATCTCTGCTTTCCCTATGTCGGCACGTGTTATTCAGAAAATGGCTAAAGATGAGGACCCGCATAACTTTATCCTCATGCAGTCCGTTGCAGCTAATGTATCGGGTCAGCTAGGTTCAGTTGTAGCCGGTAGTATGATTCTTGTCTTAATAGGTAAAATAGCAGGTCTTTAGAAGGGAGAATTAACAATGAATACAGATCTCTTATTTCAGGGTCTTGAAGTAACAGTTAAAGGATTGGCTGGTGTTTTCGGTGCTCTGATCGCCTTTTATATTCTCATTATTGTTCTTGGTAAGATTCCCGTAAAGAATCAAGAGCAGGAAAATTAAATCTGATTAGTTTAATCCATATATATGCGGCTGTCTAAAAACAGACAGCCATCCAGAGCAATAGTAATTGCGTCTGAGCGTAGCGAAGAATCTAAAAGTTAAACATACGACTCTTCACTACGCTTTGTTATTTTGCTATTACAGTATATGTTCCGGGATCAAGCTTATAAAACAGATATATCCCGTCCTCATTTGTATATGTTATCTGAATAGGTATATTATTGCCATTACAGAGTATCACCAGAGCATTGCTCAGCGGAGTGTTGTTCTTATCTGTGATAATACCGTATACTGTTCCTTTTAATAGTTTCTTTTTAAGATATACTGTCTCCAATGTTATAATTGGCTGTTCCCTGCCAATTTCAATGTTCAGTATTCTCTCGTTAAAATTCTGTGCCTGTATAGAGATTCGATATGTCCCCGGCTCAATATTATCAAAAATATAAATACCTTCCTGGTTAGTAAAAGTGAAATCATAAGGGTTAAGACTCTGAGATCTGTATATGGTAACTCTGACGGCTGAAATAGGTTGTTGTTGAGGATCTTTTACACTTCCGAATATTACAAGTCCATAGTTTGGCGCAGGAAGAAGCTCTAAATTCAAAGCCTTTTTATTAAGGCTTTCGGTAAGAAGGGCGTCGCTTGAAATTGTCTCATATCCTTTTTTTGCAGCTATTATTCTGATTGAAGGGCTAAAGCTGCCTTCTATACTGAAATTACCATCAACATCTGAAAAATTATATGCAATCGGATTGTACGATTGATCGCAAACCTTTATACAAGCACCTTCTATTGGTTTCCCCGTATGCTTGTCGCTTATATTTCCCATAACAGTATTCTCATCCAAGGTTATTTCGCTTAGTATAACTTTCTCCAGAATCACTTGATTCTCGTCAGCTATAACGACCCTCTTGGATGGGGTTGGAACAACAGTCTTACTCAATTTCTTTTCCCCCTCATTATCCATTACAAAATAGTATATGACTTAAAATTATTTGTTGTGAAAAAAGCAATTTATTTAGCACCATTCGGGACATATTCACATATTATATAAAAACGGATAATGGGGAGGCGTTGCTGTGTCCATTATTAAAGATGAATTTATTCCCGGCCAATCAGTCAGAAAGAATATTAACGGTATTGCACAAACAATTCGTCTTGATTTATCATTAAACCCTAATCCACATATCAACTCAGGAACAGTTACCGGCACTGTTAGAGATGTAAACGGAAATCCAATTTCTGATGCAGTGGTTATAATTCTTGACGGGACTTATACTTCAGTTGCCAATACCAATACAGGTAATGACGGTACATACAGCTTTTCGATGGTTGCATCAGGATCGGCCTACCGGGCTTATGCCCAGTCTCCCGGTTTTTCACTGTCCGAAGCCATGCCATTTAACCTGGGCAAAAATCAAAGAGTCGAAATTGATTTTGTACTTGTTCCTGATTATTCAGATACCTATTCAATTATTGCCGGAGAAGTGTTAAACGCTTATGGTTTACCCATTAAATCAGCCTCTGTTGAGCTTTATCAGGTAATACAAAACACTACAAAACTCTTAATGCTAACCTTTTCCAATGACATAGGCCAATTTGTGTTTCGCGACATAGGATTAGGCTCTTATTTTCTAAAGATAAATGCCACAGGCTTTTTCAGCGAATATTATCCGGTCGAAATAAAAAACCAAAAATCCATAAGTCATGTCAACGCTGTTTTAAGGGAAGATCTCAAAGCTTCAAAGGGTATTATTCTTGGAGTAATAAGTGATAATGATGAAATGCCGCTGGCAAATGCAGATGTTATCCTGTACAGAGTGGGCACCGATAAAGCTCTTGTTCCTGTAGCGTACACAAGGACAAATCACGAGGGAATCTATCTGTTTGTAAATGTGCCACAAGGTGAGTATCTTGTAAATTCCAACCGTTCGATAATTGTGGATTGATGCCAGTAACCGAATCAGCGGGTTACAGCATATAAAACTATTGCTGCTATAATTAAAACAATAAAAATCGAC
>JAAYTR010000135.1 GCA_012523685.1 Clostridiaceae bacterium
CTGGTATTTCGCTGGCCTCTACTCCTGTCATCGTAGAAAAAGGTAGGATAATTTCGGAAGTACTCGACACCATGATCTGGGACTTCGCTGTAGGAACCTCAAATGTGGCGGGACCCTATACCACTGGTTTCTTTCTCACTAACGGTGACAGCATGTTTCTTTCCCGCGCATCGAGTGGCAGAGTAGGTGTTGCTCCGTTGAATACCAATACCTATAACTATGATAATGTTGATACAAAGCCTCATTACAGTTATTTTTCTTTTGAAGATTTAAGCGAAGACGGTACCATTAAGGGAATGTTCATGTATAATATCACCGGAACTGAATATGTGTTCTATCTGCGTGGCACAGAAGCGGGATTCGACGCCCCTGGTGATTTAAAGGAAAATTTTCAAATCAATTTGGAAAGATATCCGGTGCAACTGTTTGAGGTCAAGACCGGTGAAGATCCGGGTGATCCAGGCGACCCAAGTGATCCAGGCGATCCGGGCGAGTCTAAGCTGATTAAAGAGCTGCTCTTTATGTCTGATTTACACTCCGACATAACCGACTCAACACCTAACTTCACCAATCTTCGCGCTATCCTGCCGCTTCTGAAGGCAGATAACATTAATCCGGAGGTAATCTCCTTCGGTGGAGACTACCTCTATGACGACATGGCTTACCTTGTCGACTGGGAAGAAGTCTACTCTATACTGACTGGTGTTCTCTCCACGACGTATCCTGATGCTGAATACGCCTTTACGACAGGCAACCACGATAAGGAAGTGGACGGTGGCATAAGCGATGCGGAATTCAAACGTATATTTGGATTTGACCGCGTCGGTACCAGCTACGTTGGGGACGAGTATGAGATTTTCCATATCGGCGCGCAGGGCAACACGAGCGGCGTCGACAAGGAGATGTTCTATGAGGCAGACATTCAGGCTCTTGACACCTATCTGGCCAGCAAGGTCGGCTCTGGGAAGGTAATCTTTATCCAGACTCATTGGCCTTTACATCGTGCCTACAACTGGCAGTGGCGTAGCATAGAAAATGCTGACATGATGATTGATACCATTAATAAATACGGTGACGACCTCGACATTGTGTTCCTGTGGGGTCACAATCATTATACAGATAACAACCGCCACACCATCAAGCAGCGTGGCAACTCCATTCTCTATGGCGACGGTCTATACAAGACCCTAAAGTTCACATATGCCAACGTTGGCTGCATGAACGATTTTTACCCCACCCAAAAGCCTTATAAAGAAACGGCTGTCGGCCCGGGCGTCTGCCTATCGGTCAATATCTTCAACGACAAGCTGGTGTTCACCTATAACCGTCTGACCGGCGGAAACACGGATGCTCCGGTTCTTACCCACGACGCCAATATCACAATATCCGGCACAACCTATTTAAACCCCGCAGTTACCGAGATTACATTACAGAATCCTTTTGGCGACGAACCTTCGGATAACTCAACTGTCTTTGTTGAGGGAACTCAACAAGTAAAACCCGGAGAGGAATTCACATTAAATATAATACTTAATAATCTTATCGAAGGTGTATATGCTGGAGATATTATCTTGAATTACGACGACAGCCTTTTTGAGCTTAAGTCCTGCGATGAAACAGGTGATCTGGTTAAGATTGTCCATACTAAAAAAGAACAGGCCGGAAGTGTTAGGGCTATTCTGGCAACTGAAGGGATAGCAATGAACGAAGGCAGAGTTCTGCTTTTCAATCTTGACTTTATAGCGAAGGATACCGATACCAGTGAGTCGGGTTCCTTTACCATTTCAAAAGTAGACTTTGGTATTATGCCGGGAGGTATGGTGTATTCGGCTTCAAGTACAGGTATTGATATACTTGTGAAAAAATCATGGAAAGCCGGAGATGTCAATAAGGACGATGTGATAAACGTTGGAGACCTTGCTATTTGTGCATATTACTATCTAGTAAGTGAAGGAGATCCGGATTGGAATCTTGCGAAGTCAGCAGATGTCAATAATGATGGGATTATAGATATTTTTGACCTTTCATTTATTGCACAACTGGTGTTATAAGGGAGTAATTACTCCTTCTTTTGTTGAAGAATTTCGGTTTTGCGTCAATTGTTGGGGCAATAAAATGTAATATCTATTTGTTACTGGCAGATGGTCATATCTGCCAGTTTCATTAAATGTGATTAATAATCAAATAACCCAACAGATAGGATACTGGTAAAAGAAAATTTAACAATCAAAGAAAGATTTTGCGTTTTGCTTATGAAAAGCTGCTTGACAGTAGCCCGAAAATGTAATAATTCAAACTTTTTATATAAATAATTGATTTTTATTTATACTAAAACCGGTACTGTTTCCCTGTAAAAAAGCGATAATCCTTTCTATGAAAGGGTTATCAAATAAAGTGTTCTGCAGACATTTCAATACCTTTTACAAGGTTTTTTCATCTGCCAGTCAGTTATCATTTATTCGACGTCTTAATTATGATGTTCCTGGATAAATCTGTTTGCTTTCTCTTCACCGTTCAGAACCCTGTAAACTCCAGATGCCAGTGCCTGCATTTCACATGTTCCGGGAAATACACTGACAGGCGCAATAAATTTAATCCTTTTTATAATCAGAGCAGTAAATGTCTCAGAGTATGCCAGGCCGCCTGTAAGTATTATCTTGTCTACAATTCCTTCTGTAACTGTACTTAAAGCTCCGATATCTTTCGCTATCTGCATTGCCATTGCCTGATAACAAACTTCTGCCTTTTTATCTCCCTTTGAAATCATATCCTCTACTTCTCTTAAGTCATTTGTACCTAGGTAGGCCAGTAAACCTCCCTGCCCTTTCATTTTTCTTTGAATTTCTTTTTCAGAATATTTTCCTGAACAGCAGAGCTTGACCAGAGCTCTACAAGGCAAACCACCAGATCGCTCGGGAGAAAAAGTTCCCTCATCGTCTCCGATAATATCAAAAATTTCACCCTTATGAATAAGGTTTACTGTGATACCCCCTCCTAGATGCGCGACAATATACGTGGTATCTTTCAAATCTTTTCCGTCGGCTTTTGCCTGTTGAATTGCTACAGCCCTGCTGTTTAGCACATGGGTTAAAAAAGGCTTTTCTATTTCCGGCATTCCTGTTATTGTAAAGAGCTCCTGCGGGTTGCCGCAGCCACACACCGCATCGTAAATATATGCGTTTATTCCTGCCATTTTGGCAAGCTCATATGCTATTACCGGAGCTATGTTTGCAGCATGGGGCGCAGGAGAATTTATAGATGCCTTAACCAGCGGTTCATCAATCAAATAGGCTCCAGAATTAAGTTTGCCTATTACACCCCCTCTGGCTGCAATTGCTGAAAGGGACTCAACAGGTTTCCCCATTTGTTTAAGGTAATCCAAAACAGCTTGTCTGCGCAAATCCAGCTGGTCGTTAATCTCTCTGCATTCACTCAGTTCCTCCGGTGAATGCAGCAGTGTCCGGGAATCTGTTTCTTGTTCATTTTCATATAGTGCAATTTTTGTAGATGTTGATCCCGGGTTTATCACTAAAATTCGTTTGCAATTATCCATAAATTAACTCACTCTCTTATTGTATAAGTTGAGTATTGAACCCTTATATAACCGAATGCATGCCTGCCGCAAAGGCTTTAAGATTACCTTCAAGATATTTCTCAGGCACAATGCTTCTGATAATGTTTTCCCAGTCCATGTTATCAAGACCGGCTATCTTTATTAATGCTCCTAACAGCACTATGTTCATTGATTTGGCGAAGGATAACTCAAGGGCAATATCCCTGGCATTTACTACTACCGCATTTGCAATTTCGGAAATTTCCTCTATAAGATCTTCGGGGTAATCCATCTGTCCGGTAAGTACAGGTGCGGATGGAAGTCTGTAATTGTTAATGATTGCTATGCCGGTACCAGGTTTAAGATAATTCAGCCAACGGTATGTTTCCATCTCTTCAAATGAAATCAGTATATCCGCTTCACCTTCACTAATTACCGGTGAGTAAATTTTTTCGCCATATCGTATATGTGCGGAAACGCTGCCACCCCGCTGGCTCATACCATGTATTTCCGACATTTTCACATCAAAGCCCATCTCCATAAGGCCTTGTGTTAATATTTTGCTCGCAAGCAGAGTTCCCTGCCCGCCTACACCAACAATCAAAATACTTTTTGCTTTCACCATTTTGATCTCCTATTTCTGGTCAAGTACAATTGCATCCACAGGACAAACCTGAGCACAAAGGGAACAGCCGTTACACATGATTGGATCAATTAACGTTTTTTTGCTTGCTTTGTCAAAACGCAGCGCTGGGCATCCTGTCCGAATACACTTTTTACATCCGATGCATTGTTCCTTCTTGACTATATATCTCTTTACATATTCTCCGAATTCCTCTTTATCTTTGGCCGACAGCTTTTTCAGAGCACATGGCCATCTGGCTATAATCACTGAGGGTTCGGGTGTTTCAAGGGCTGTATCAATTGCCTCATGCAGCTCATTTAATTGAAGGGGATTTATTTTTCTAACGTGATTTACACCTAATGCCTTTACAATCTTCTCAATATCTGCTTCTTGTGATTCCTCTCCCTGGGCTGTATAACCTGTTCCGGGATGATCCTGATGGCCTGTCATTCCGGTGATCCGGTTATCAAGTATCAAGGTAATCGTTTTGCTTTTGTTATAGATCACATTAAGCAGGCTTGTCATTCCTGAATGGAAGAAGGTAGAATCCCCAATCACACTTACTACATGTTTTTTAACATCGTATTCTGTAAATGCTTTTGCCGCTCCGTGGCCTGCGCTCACACTTGCTCCCATGCATATGCATGTATCCATGGCATTCAGCGGTGGAAGAGCGCCCAGACCATAACAGCCGATATCTCCGGAAATGAAAAGGTCCTTACGCTTTCCAAGTTCATAAAAAACAGCGCGGTGTGCGCAGCCTGCGCAAAGCACCGGAGGTCTGTTTGTCACTTTATCGGGCTTAGTCGGCAAAAGTTCTTTTTTTACCCCTTTTATTTTTTCTTCCATAATCCTGGGACTTAGTTCCCCTATCCCCGGTAAAATATCCTTCCCGTGACATGCAATTCCTGCTGCACGGATTTCTTCTTCCAAAAACGGCTCAACTTCTTCAATCACATATAAAGTATCCACCCGGGATGCAAATTCTTTTATCAATTCCATGGGTATCGGATATGAAAACCCGATACGCAGATAAGAGGCTTCCTCACCGAAAACTTCTTTAGCATATTGATAAGCAATTCCATTTGCAATAATCCCAATACTTTTATCATTCCATTCAATATCATTGAACGGAGAATTATTAGATTCTCTGGTCAGCCCCTTTAGCCGTTCTTCCAGCTCAAAGCGCAGCTTTCTTGATACTGCTGGCATTGTGGTATATTGCCAGATATCCTTCTTATATTCCTTATTAGGCGCCTCACGGCGGCTGCCCAGTTCTACAATACTCTTACTGTGGCATATCCTTGTCGTCATTCGGATGATTACGGGAGTGCGATATTTTTCACTTATTTCGCATGCCGCTATTACCATATCTTTGGCCTGTTGGCTGTCTGTCGGTTCTAACATTGGCAGCTTGGCCATTTTTGCGTAATAACGATTGTCCTGTTCTGTTTGAGACGAATGGATGCCAGGTTCATCAGCCGTAACTATAACAGCGCTTCCATTACAGCCGGTATAAGCAAAAGAAAACAACGGATCGGCTGCAACATTTAAGCCAACCTGTTTCATGGAAGCTATGGCTCTGCCTCCTGCAATGGAATAACCTACGACTGCCTCCAGTGCTACCTTCTCGTTAGGTGCCCATTCAGCTACAATATCATCTTTATATAATGCAATATTCTCCAGGATTTCGGTGCTTGGTGTACCGGGATATGCGGATGCAAACCGTATACCCGCCTCGTATGCACCTCTTGCAATGGCCTCGTTACCTGTCATTAATTGTTTCATTTTTCTTAGTCTCCTGTTGTTACACTTGCAGCGATCGCAAGTGAATTATATTTTTCCTCAGCGGTTGAGCTTCGTGAAGTTAGGACGATAGGTACTTTTGCGCCTAGTATTAATCCTGCCATTTTTCCGTGCAGAGTATATACCAGACTTTTCCCAAGAAGATTCCCCGCCAGTAAATTTGGTACCAGAAATACATCGAAATCTCCCGGATAAGGACTGTTGAATCCCTTGATACGGGCAGCTTCCGGCTGCATTGCAACATCATAAGAAATAGGCCCTTCAAAAACGCAGTTCTCTATTATACCTTCATCCACCATTCTTTTTAGCTCATGAGCATCCAGCGTTTCAGACATATTCGGGTTTACTGTTTCTATGGCACATAATGCAGCAACTGCAGGTTTTTCGTAGCCCAAACGTCGCATAAAATCCAGCACATTGATCAATATCTGTTTTTTTTGCTCCAGATCAGGATTAATACACATTCCGCTGTCAGTTAAGAAAATTAGTTTATGATATCCGGGTACTTCCTGTATAGATACATGGGACATCAGCCCGTATTTACGCAGTCCACTTTCATCGCTTAAAATACCTTTTAACAGGTCTCCTGTCGATATCCGGCCCTTCATCAAAAAATCGGCCTCACCGTTATTAATTAATTTGGCTGCAGTAACAGCCGGATGCTGCCCCTCTGGTACTTGTACCAGCCTGAAATCCTCCGGATTGCGGTTCAGATCCCGCAGTTTTTTGGCTATAAGCTTTGTATCACCGACAAGAACTGCATCAACAATATCATTTGCACGTATTACTGCTTCAAGAGCATGCTCATCATCAGCACATACAAGCGCTACTGTTTTTCTGGGACATGATTTAACTCTGTCAACCAATTCATTAAAGTTTTTAAGCGTCACTAAAATAACCCCTTACTCTGATATTAAATAAAGGAAAATGTTCTGCCGGTCTAGCCGGCAGTTATTCTCAATTTTTTAAATGGATAATTTAAATATTTATTGCTTTTATAAGACCTTCTGTATAAGCTTCAGGAGCGGTAAACAGTCCTTCGTGGTCACACTCGACTTCCACAACAGGATTATCTCCCCAGGCTTTGAACATACCCATAAATGCACCCGGTGGAACCGATACATCCTTTGTGCAATACAATAAAACCATAGGTATTTTCATTTCGGCAAAAGCCTTGGCTTGCACCGGTGTTTCCATAATAATAAGCGGTTGCTCAACCAGAAGCTTCATCAGTTCTTCAATAAGTTCATCACTGGCCTGGGTTGCAAGCATTGTGCGTACGAACATTGGATCGATGGGAATTGCTCCTGTGCCTGAAGCAACAGCTGCCTGCCTCATGCCGTTCTTAATCTCATCAGGAACGAAATCAAACTGTGACTTGTTGTCTGGAAGCAACCAGGCATTGTTGAAAATAACCTTTTCAACTTTATCAGCCACTTTCGGAAGTGCCATTTGCAGTACATGGCCTGCGCTTGAATGGCCGACAACAATGACTTTTCCGTCTTGAGCACGGATTTTGTCACAAACATAGTTAACATAATCTTCATATGTAACGTCTTTGCTGTCGTTCTCACCGTTTCCCGGCAATGTAAGGGCTTCTGTTTCGTACCCTTTCTCATTGAGTATTGCTGAGACCTTGTCCCAACATTTTCCGTTATGCCAAGCTCCATGAAGTAATAAAATCTTTTTCATAGTACACCTCCGAAATTAAATAAAATGATTATTTACAAAGAGATACCCCGTGCCGACCGGATAAGCAGTAACAGCAATTTGGTTCTCCTCAACACTAAAGTGTTTTGCAGCAATCGATGCGCAGGCTTGCATCAGTTCCTGAATTGTGTTTTTATCGTTTTTTTCGGATATGGAAATACTGATAATTGCGTGAACGTTATTTGTAAAAAAGTCTTCTGCGGAATAGTATTCAGCAATAACCTGTATTCTGGAGACTGCAATACCCGTCTTAATACTGATTTCTTCAGCAAATTTCTGCAGCTCAGGCTTTCTTTCAGAATCTTTCGATTTGATAGTTATAACCGGCATGATACAATCTCCTGTTATTCTTATTTTTCTGTTTATTATTCTAGCATTAAAGCCTTTGTCTTTAAATAGTCCATAATACGTCTTTAATTCTTCTTTATTAAACACATCATCTGATATATAATTAAATATACTGAGTCTGATGAGAGGATGATGTTTTTTGAAGCTGGGCTTGATTGGCCATAATCGCACAATAGGAATAGTTTTGAAAATCATGACGCAGTCTTTTCCGTATATTGAAATCACCAGGATTCCCATGGACACAACAGATATTACGCCAGTCGTATCATATATTAAAGCTAACGAGCAAAATTTTGACGGTTTGCTGTTTACCGGCAAAGTCCCTTATGATCTTGTCAATATGGCTATTATTTCAAAAAAACCCTGGGTGTATATACAACATGATACCTCGCGGCTTTTAAGCGGACTGTTAGAAGCATCTTTCTTAAAAGGTTTTGATATACGAAGAATCAGTATTGATTCATATTCTGAAGAAGATGTATACCGTATTTACGAAAACCTGAAAATTCCTGCAGAACAATTAAGCATCTGTATATATGAGAACATAAATTTAGATAATGATTTTCTTCTAAATATTCAAAATTTTCACCGCGAAAATTATGAAAAGAAAAATGTGAATGTTTGTATTACCGGTATCTCCGGTGTATATGAATATTTATCAGGATTAGGCATTCCGTGTATAGTTTTGGATCCGACAAAACAAAGCATTGAGGAAGCAATTAAATATTATGACATAAAAAAAAGATCAAAGCTCCAAAAAAAC
>JAAYTR010000136.1 GCA_012523685.1 Clostridiaceae bacterium
AATAAATCCAAAAAAACTACCCCTTTCACATTGGTTTTTGTGTCAGGAGTAGTATTTCCTTTAAATCATAAAACTATTAATCTTTTAGAATCGGATTACTATGATTATCTCAGACTTTTATCATACTGTAAAAATTTATTTTCATATCAATACTTTTCAGCTGTAGCCACATCATCTTCGACTATGAGTTGTCTAACTTTCTTATAGCCTTCAGACATAGTTTCAGGTGTCGCATCGGGATTGTCAACGATGGAATCATAGGTAAAATTCACATCAGATTCAAAATGAGCCGTTATTATCTCGAGCTTATCTTTTGAGCAATAGACAAAACGTGCAATTCCTTTATCCTCGATTCTGTCATCTGAAGGCTTCTTAGGTTTATCAATACACTGTGCCAAAAAAGTACCATCGGGCAACATAACAACCTCGTTGACCGATCTGGCAATTATCTGGCCATCCCGTGTTGTGGTTCCTTCAAGTATTAAAGTATTGGTTTCTGTATTAAGAGTCCCGTGATTTTCTATGACATCACCCTTTAAATCGTCACGACCAAATCCATCCTCTTCTCTGGTCATGCTTTCGCTATAGGTTATAATGTTGCCATTCTTCTCTCTGACTGCATCAAATTTACCGTTTTTACCTGTTTCCTTTGCATTGTCACCAGGTTCCAAATAGTCGTACAGAGTTATATTTACTATATTCAATGTTGGAACAAGGAAGTCCCCTCCGACATTAAACAAATCAAAATCATCTGTTTCATAGTCATTAACCGCTCTTTCAAAGCGGCCCATAGCTTCATTAAATGCAATGTAGAAATCACTCATTTCCATTCCCGGTTCAGTGTAAATACCACCTTTTGAAGCTTTCGGTTCTTCCTTTTTAGTATCTTCCTTATCGGACTTTTGGGGCTCATCTTTTTCTTTTTCTATTTTTGCCTGTTTTTCACTGACGTCTTTGGAACTCTTGGAATCAGAAGGCATGTTTCGGCTGCAGCCGGTAAATAATAGTGTCACAACAAATAAGGCAGCGATCAATTTATTAATTGTTCCCATTAACTTTCCTCCCAAAACTTATTCTGGCATCTGAAAATAAATTATTAATGTAGTACCGATGATATTAAATTTGTTTCTTCCTGCCTTTGTAATCACCCTGAGGATGATTTTATGAGAAATAGGAGTTGTGTTATGAAAAATTTGCCTTATTGTATTATTGATAACACTATTACTATCATCTGGAAAAATTTGACCACTTATTTCAATACATTTTTTAACATGCCAAAGATATCAGCTATTTCATTATTCTCTTAAGCACACCAAGCTTATCTTTATAAGGCGGGTATCTGAGTTTAATATCTATTGAGAATAATTTTTTCATTATACTCTTCTTGTGGGTAAAAGTATCAAAGCTCCATTTGCTGTGATAGCTTCCCATTCCGCTTTCGCCCACTCCCCCGAAAGGCATATATGATGTGGCTAAATGAACTATAGTATCATTAATACATCCGCCTCCAAATGAAATACTGTTTATAATTTTTTCTTCGACTTCCCTGTTTTTTGTGAAAAGATAGAGCGCCAATGGCTTTGGACGGCTATTCACTGCTGATATTACCTCATTTAGTTCACTAAAAGTCAAAATCGGCAGGATCGGGCCAAATATTTCCTCCTGCATAACCGGATCTTCCCAAACAACATTTTCAAGAATTGTCGGTGATATTTTAAGGTTTGATTCATCAAAATCTCCGCCTGTATATACCTTTTCATTGTCAATCAGCCCGATTAGACGTTTAAAGTGCTTTCCATTTACAATCCTGGGAAAGTCAGGATTTTTGCAGGGCTGTTCTCCGTAAAACTCAATAATATATTTTTTCATAGCACTTAGAAGGTCATCCTTAACATCTTTATGGACATAAATATAATCCGGAGCAACACAAGTCTGACCTGAGTTAATGGTTTTGCCCCAAACTATTCTTCTGGCTGTTATATCTATGTTAACGTCCTTATCAACTATACAAGGACTCTTCCCGCCTAATTCCAGTGTTACTGGAGTAAGATTTTTTGAGGCTGCCTCCATAACAGTTTTGCCAACACCTACACTGCCAGTAAAAAAAATATAATCAAATTTTTCATGTAAAAGCTCCTGATTAGCCTCTCTGCCACCTTCAATCACTGCAATATATTCTTTATCAAAGCAACTGCTTATTATTCTGTTTATTACTGAGGATGTACATGGCGAATAGGCAGAAGGCTTAACCACTGCACAGTTGCCACCCGCAATAGCACCAATCAGAGGCGCAATAGTTAATTGAAAAGGGTAATTCCATGGTGACATTATTAAAACATTTCCATATGGTTCAGACACAATGTAGGATGTTGATTTAAATTGGGTAACAGGTGTTCTTACTCTTTTTACTTTACTCCATTTCCGTATGTTTTTTATAGCATCATTCAGTTCATTATAGATAAAGCCCACTTCTGTTGCATAGGCTTCAAAGGGTGCCTTGTTCAAGTCTTTATGCAAGGCATCCATGATATCTTTTTCTTTTTCCTTAATAGCTGCTTTTAATATTTTAAGGGCATTCAAACGAAATGTAATATTTTTTGTTTCACCTTTTGAAAAATAATCCCGTTGTTTTTCCAGTAGATTCTTTATATTATCTGACATATCTTAATCTCCTATATATCATATTGTAATTATGTATTTATGTAATTATGTGCTTACTTTATTACTGTTGAGCTTGTAAAAATTATTTTTATTTCTTTTATACAAATCTTTAAATACATCAAAATATTGGTCATATATCAGTTTATTTTTCATATCAGGGACATATCTTTTATTTACACGGATTAAGCCCTTAGCTTCAGATAATTTATTAATAATACCAAGTCCTGCTGCAGCAACAAGTGCTGCGCCAACTGCTCCTGCATTTTGCGGCTCTTCTACGGTTTCGATCTCTCTTCCCAAAATATCAGCCAGTATTTGACATGTCAGTGGAGCTAAAGCTCCGCCACCAACAAAACGTATTACAGGTGACGTTTTTACCTTCTTTTCCTGGGCTTCCAACTGCCACCTCAAGTGATAACAGACACCTTCAACCACAGCATGTATAAGTTCTGTTTTTCCGGTCTCCAGGCTGATATTGAAAAACATACCTCTGGCATTTGAGTCTTCAAACGGACAACGGTTTCCATGTAGCCAGGGTGTAAAAATCACTCCATTACTTCCGGGGGGCACATCCTTGATTGCATGCATCATATAATCATAGAGGCTCCTATATATATTCTCACGGGAATCGGAAATATTCTTCTTTTCAAGATACACACCGATTTCATCCAACGCCAGATGATCTTTCACCCACTCCACGCACTTGCCAGCTGTTTCAAGCTCAGCAAAATAGTTAAAACTGTCGTTGTCAGCACCGACGATTGCAGCAATCATGGAGGAAGTGTCAACTATCTGCTTATCAACCACTGTTGAAACCCATCCGGAGGTTCCGGAGTAAATATGTGTATCCCCTATTTCGACAGCTCCTGCACCTATACCAATTAGTGATGCATCACCACCGCCTCCAAATACAGGAGTCCCTTCGTTAAGATGAAGCTGGCCTGCGGCTTCTTTCGTAATACGGCCTGCAATTTCGGTACAGCCCGATATTCTTGGCAGGTGTTCCATGTTCACCCCGAGTAATCTGCAAAGTTCTTTGCTAAAACCCTCTCTGCCCTTTCTTGTATCATAAAGCAAGGTCGCAAAGGCGCTGTCAGGTGTCATCATAAATTCACCGGTACAACGATTAATTAAAAACTCTTTTACATCAAGCCATTTATATACCTTTGCAAAAATCTCCGGTTCATTTTTCTCAACCCATTTATATTTCCATACCGGATCCTTTACACTGGCTGCCACAGCATGGGTTATAATCAACGATCTTATAAGCTTGTAAAGATTGGCTCCTGCAATCTGTAATCCGTGTGCCATGCCCTGTTTTAATTCTTCTCCGGCTCGCTGGTCCATATAGCTCATAGCTCTGCGGACAGGGTTTCCCTCTCTGTCAACAAGCACAAGTCCTTGCATTTGAGAACAAAATGAGATTCCATGAATACTGTCAGCAGATATACTGTACTGTTTCAGAACCTTTTCTGTTGTATTGCACATAGCATTCCACCAGCTGTCCGGATCCTGCTCAACACCGCCGTTTCCGGTAATAAAAAGCTCATAGCTGTCCATTGTGGACGCTATAAGCTTTATAGAATCAGAAATTTCATATACACAAGTCTTTATACCGGTAGTACCAACATCATAGGCAATAATATTTTTTTTCATATTAACCCCCCAGAATGTGTATCAATTTACCAGAAAGGCCCCCCTAATAAATTTCATTAATTGTGATGCAACCAGTTCATCATTATTAAATACATCATCTCCGACAAAAATCTTCATCCGTTCTTTGTAATACTCACAGGCATATGAAAATTGCAGCATTATAAAAAGATTATCCAGATAAAAAGCAAATAAATTGGCATCTATATCGGATCTTACATATCCGGCTTTCTGCGCCTCCTTTACAAAAGACGTATAAAGTCCTGCTGTTGCATTCTCCATATCGGAAACAATCTTCCATACCAGATTTGAACGGCTCTCAGTCGCCATTTCATTGTAAAGTTTTGTAAGATGAACATTACTGCGGGTGTGGACTTGAATAGCCCTGATTATTTTTTCAATTCTGGTTTCCAGCGTGTCCCGGCTTTCCATAATTTTTGCCAGAACAGATTTCAGTGTCTCGACACCGACATGTACAACTGTAAGAAACAAATCTTCCTTGTTATCAAAATATTTGTATAATGAGCCAACACTTATGTTTGCTTTCCTGGCAATGTTATTTATATTAGCACTGTCAAAACCATGTTCTGAAAACTCAATTATTGCAGCATCCAGTATTCGCTGCCTTTTCTCTTCGGATATTTTTTGGAACGATTCTTTGAAAAAATTTGATTTCATATAGTACCTCGAATTAGTGAGTGAATATTCACTCATATTTTATCACACTGTAAATTTTTTTCAATAATTAATTATCAAATTATTTTGATTTTTTCATATAACCCTTGATATATAAAGGTTCTAAAACACCATAATATCTTTTATACTTATTGACTTTTTCCATTTGAATGCTATACTAATAAAGTGAGTGAACATTCATTCACTTTTCTGATATCATCTATGAGTCATACTAAATTCTTTATTCTTATTGGCTTATTATGCCGGAATGGAGGTCTATTATGGATAACAGGTTTGCTATTTCTGAGTACCCTGATGCTTCAGCAGTGATAAAACAACTGGATGAATTAATTAAAAAACCTATTTACACAATTCGTAAAGATGCTCTAAAAGCGTATGAAGAGGAGTATTACAATAAGAAATGTGTGAAGTCCAGGGAAATGATTGATAAGGCTAAGGAAATTATTCCCGGTGGTGTACAGCATAATTTGGCATTCAACTATCCCTTCCCTCTCGTATTTACTAAGGCAGAGGGTCCATATCTTTATGACATCGACGGTAATCGTTATTATGATTTCCTGCAGGCTGGCGGCCCTACTGTTCTTGGAAGCAACCCTGTTGAAGTCAGGAACAAAGTAATCGAGCTCCTAAATGATTGCGGGCCTTCCACAGGACTATTCCATGAATATGAATATAAACTGGCAAAATTAATCTCCGACAATTTTGAATCTGTCGAGATGTTCAGAATGCTTGGTTCCGGCACCGAAGCATGCATGGCTGCTATCAGAGTTGCCCGTCTTGCAACGAATAAGAAATACATATTGAAAATGGGCGGAGCCTACCATGGCTGGAGTGATCAATTAGCATACGGTATTCGGGTACCGGGTTCAAAATGGACTCAGGCACCTGGAGTTCCCCGTTTTTGCTTTAGCAAAACTCAGGAATTTTTCCCTAACGATTTGGATGATCTTGAAAGGAAACTGCGCTTAAACAGCTTGCGCGGAGGAACAGCCGCAGTAATAATTGAGCCCGTAGGTCCGGAAAGCGGAACAAGACCTCTTGACAAGGATTTCAATAAAGGCGTTGAAGCACTTTGCCGTAAATATGGCGCGCTTCTGATATTTGACGAGGTTGTTACAGCATTCAGAATAGGCATGTCAGGTGCCCAGGGCTACTTTGGTGTTTCCCCCGATTTGACTGTTTTCGGTAAGGTTGTTGCAGGGGGATACCCCGGCGCAGGCGGCCTGGGCGGCAAGAAAGAATATATGAAATATCTGGCTGCAGGTCTGCAGTCTGGTGGAAAAGGCAAGCATAAAAAAGCATTAATCGGCGGTACCATGGCTGCTAATCCTTTAAGTTGTGTTGCCGGTTATTATGCTCTCACTGAGATAGCCAGAACAAATGCAGCTCAGAAAGCCGGCCAAATGGCAGACAGACTTATAAAAGGCCTTCAGTTGCTTATTAAAAAGCACAATCTGCCCTTTGTTGCTTTCAACCAGGGTTCAATCTGCCATCTTGAGACAGTAGGCACCATGCATTTTGTTATTAACTGGTCTAAGCCATGGGAAATCCCCGGTATATTAAAGGATACCTCAGAACGAAAAAGAGAAATGGAACATATGGGAGCGGCCTATATGGCTGAGGGTATTGTAACCTTAGCCGGAAGCAGATTATACACCAGTGCGGCCTATACCGAAGAAATGATTGATGATGTTCTGGTTCGATTTGATAAGATCTTTTCAAATGTTTCTGTAAAAGAACAATTATGAGGTGGGGTTATGACTTTACATGAAGCCAAAGAAACAGTAGTATTGGCAGGCAAAAAGCTGGTAGAGTCCGGTTTGATTGCACGTACCTGGGGTAATGTAAGCTGTCGTATTAGCGATAGTCATTTTGTCATAACCCCCAGCGGAAGAGATTACTTGTCCTTAACATCTGATGATATAGTAGAGGTTGCAATTTCTGATTTAAGTTACAACGGCAATATCAAACCCTCTTCCGAAAAAGGTGTCCATGCTTTAGTTTACAAGCTGCATCCCGAAGCGGGATTTGTCATCCACACTCATCAGGATTATGCCTCAGCAATCAGCTCATTGATGCTTGATTCTATTACTGTATCAGAAGATTTTTCTTATCTTAAGGGTGAAGTAGTATGCGCAGACTATGGTCTTCCTGGCACTAAAAAGCTGCGTCGCGGAGTTGAAAAGGCACTTTCCCGCTCAAAAGGAAAAGCCGTTATTATGAAAAATCATGGAGCTCTTTGTTTTGGCTCAGATTATCAAGAGACATTTAAGGTGGCTCAACAATTGGAAGATGCCTGTATTTTATTCATCGAGGAGCAATATCAACAAATCAGCAATAAATCTGATGCCGATCTTATTAAAATCGGCAGCTACGCAATATCAAAGCTAACCGGGCGTACTGTTGCAATACCGGAAAGCTATTCTCCCCGTTTTTGGGAAAGCAAACGATCTGAAAAAGGCTTTAGCTTTTTAATTAATGATGAGACCCTTGATGTCGGGTTTGACAGCTTATCTCAATATAAAAAAAGCCATGAAGACATATACAATATTTTATTCGTCTTAAATGAAATCTATAAGAACAACGAACATATAAACAATATCATTCATACCAATTCAACAGGAGCAACAGTATTATCCTATGCCGGAATAAAGCTTTTGCCTCTTCTTGACGATTTTGCACAAATTGCGGGGACATCAGTAAAAACAACCGGTATGAATTCAAAAGAAGTAATAAAAGCCTTAAACAGCTCATCTGCGGTAATGCTGAAAGAAGACGGAGCACTTTGCTGCGGAAGTTCCAGGGATGATGCAATGGCAGTATCAATGGTTTTAGAAAAGAATTGTATAGCCTATATTGCCGCTGCACTTTTGGGAAAAGTTAAGCCTGTCAATCCGCTCGAATGCCTGCTCATGCGATTCGTGTATAAAACAAAGTATTCTAAACTTAAATAATAACATGAACCGGGGGAACGGTTCTTCGGGTGAACCATGGGGGGGATGGTTCTTCAGATAACTCTTTGCCAGACGAACCGTTCCCTTAGTTCAATGTAAGCTCCACAAAATGAACATTATTATCATCAAATACAGGAATCAGATTATTTTGCATTTCTTTGCCGTCTATCTGCAATATATATTTTCCATCCTGTATTCTGGTAAACCCTTTAGGTTTTCTTATACTTATATTATATTTTGCTTTACTCGTTTTCAGCCTGTAATTAAGGCTTGCTTGCTCGTCCCTGAGTATTGGGTCCAGCATAATCCCGTTTGTCTGGTATTCAATACCGAATGCCGACATTAATGCCAGGTTCAGCCATGTGGCCGTACCACTTAACATAGGGCCGATGCTTTCACCGGTCTCACTATTGTTGTATTGTGTACAAAACCTAGGATTACCACAGGTTTCAAAAGGACTTCCCATAGTTTTATATGGCAGAACAGTGTCGATAGCCCAGTAGGCAACTTTTGACAGTCTTGATGCCAATTCTTCACTCATTACTTTTTTTGCCGCTTTAAACATTGCTGCCGCTGCCATCATAGATGCATGCTTGAATACGGCTCCGTTCTCACGATCTCCGTAGAAATAATGACCGGTGGCAGCTTCTTTAGTTATTCTGCTTAAATCCATCGGCGTTGCAAGCTTAAGACCGTAAGGTGTTGTTAAATTTTCCACCAGCGTATCCAGCATTATCTCAATCTGTTCCTCTGAAGCCGTATCTGAGAGAATTGCCCAGCTAAAGGAATTGAGAAAATATGTACCTGAATTTTTATCATTAAAAGGTGAGAAACCGTCGCCTTTTGCTCCAAGATATTCTATACCTATATCATGGTATCTGTTAAAAAGGACCCGGGCAAAAAAATTCTCCTTCCATGCATGTTTATTTATATTGTCAACAAGGGTATGGGACAGATTGGTTAAGGCTGCACTACACTGCCTGTCTTCTAACATATCTGCCATCACTTTTGCATTATCAACAGCAAGCTTGAGTAAAAAAGCATTCATAACACTTTCAGAGTAGTCACTTTCAAGAGGTCCGGATTTATTACCATCTTCCGTCTGTTGTTTTGAATATAGCTTTTCTTTTTCTATGCCGTCGATATAATCCATATCCAGCTTCAGACAATCATTCCAGTCAGCAAAATCCAAAAGTGGCAGCCCATGCTTACCAATTGATATTTCTGATGAATAGCGAATTACGGCTTTGATAGTATCAAATACCCTTCTGGTTTTACCAGCCCCATCGGCCATATTGCATTCTTCGTTAAGAAAACTCACATCGCCGGTCAGACAAATATATCTGTAAACGGCCTGAATAAACCATAATGCATCATCCGACCATTTCCCCGGTTCCTTACCGACCCAGTAAAAATTATGATTTGCATACCCGAATTCATAAATATTTGAGCACCATTCCCTTAATAGTTCTTTAATAAAGCTTACCCTTCCCATTCCCGCAAAATAGTACATGGACATAAAAAGGTCCTGAATCTCCCGAAAACCAATTTCCCTGTATCCCTTTTGTGTCTGACCAAAAGCCCTTGAAATAAAAGTCTGATAAAATACTTGAAACGGAAGATTTCTGTTGACATAAGAATTCATTTCCTTATCTTCCGACTTAAGCTCAATAAACCCTCTGAAGTTCTTGTAAAACTCCTTAACCTCATTAAAATCTTTATCAAGCACACCATAATGTGAAAATCTGTTAATTAAGTTCTTAATTTCTATGCCTAATGTATTGCTGTCAAAACTGCTATTGCATTTTTTTGAAACAATACCGGTAAAATTATTGGAATATACGGCTTGTTCGGGGCTTACCCTGAATTCAGCTGCCAGAGCAAAAAAGCCCGGCCCCTTTCTTTCCAGCTTGTTATTCAAAAAATAGAGTCCTTCAGGGTCTTCCAATGTTCCGTTTCCTACAAAATTATTGTAATTTCCACTATATTCTGTTGGAAAACTAATTTTTGATCCATCGTCCAGCATCATAGTATGAAATCTTATATCTTCCCTGAATTTTTCGGGGTAATATTCAGCACTTACGGCTGCAATTGACCCATCCTCATTCTTCAGGACTTTTGATTGCATTATTATATTTGTGTATACGACATCTTCAAAAATGGCGTGGGTTGCTGCGGTTCCAAACATACCCGTATAGACTATCCTCAAATTTCTTTCTTTTTTACCCAGGTTCCTTACTGATATTCTTTGAACCTCAGTCGCAAGAGGCAAACCCTCCTTTTGGGGAAGAATGAATATCAGTCGTTTTATTTCAAGTCCGCAGATGGTATGGTATATAATTTCGGTATAATTCTGAGAATGCTTGCAGAAAGCACATTCAATATTAGAATCATTAGGTGATGCCGAATAAAAAATTTTCTTGTCGCCTTCTACTAAATAAAACTGTCGATTAGAGGGAAAACCATTTTCCTCAGCTCTTAAATCCCATCTGGTAGCCAAAACCTGTGTATCGGCATGAGACCTGAAACTTCCCCTTCCAAGTCTGTCCACTACACTTTTTGGGGAAGTCTGAAGTGCTTTTTGAAAACCAATCCGATTTCCCAATAGCAAATTGACGTGAAAGTGCGGTCCGGGAGAAGGAAAACGCAGGTCTGAAATGTGTTCACCTTCATTGTTTAAATAACCTGCCCACTCTTTTGATGATTCCAGAACTTTAGCAATCACTATGGACAATTGTATGGGAATATCCCGACGTTTTATCCTGGCGGCCTTTGTATGCACTTCAGGACCTTTTGCATACCTATAGATAATAAGAACCGAGCTATTGTCCGCTATAAGACTTTTAATCCATGATGCCACAGATTTATTTTTAAGCAGTTCCATAATCACAGGGGCTTTTAAGGGAAGTCCTGCAACTCCTATAACATTGGTGTATGAACTGTCAGCAAATATAACATCAGATACTGTATCACCGGAAAGAATATCATAAAATTCACGGCTTAATAAAGCCTCCGGATTTATTTTTTCGCCTCTTGCAGTAAATTCTGTATACATACCATACTCCTATATTCTTGTATCAGTCATTACCCATTTCGACCTCTACAAAGTGCTCTTTCCCATCTTCAAATACCGGAACCAGATTTCCTATAAATTCTTTACCGTCTACAAAAAGTCTTTTAACACCTTTTGAAATGTGTGTCGGATTCTTTATGACAATATTGTATACAGCATTTCTGAAACGTCTTGTAACCTTGAAACCATCCCAGCCGGAAGGAATACATGGATCTATAGTCAATCCGTTGTAATCAGGTTTTATGCCCAAAATCCATTGAGTTATTGCAACAAAATTCCAGGCCGCCGTACCGGTCAGCCATGAATTTTTTGCTTCTCCAGGCTTAACTGCATCCTTTCCAGCAATCATCTGTGCATAAACATAAGGTTCTGTCTTATGAATGTCACTTATATCTTCAATAAATGCAGGGGCAATTTTAGTATAGTATTCAAATGCCCTGTCACCGTTCCCCAGCACTGTCTCTGCAGCCATGATCCAAGGGTTGCTATGACAGAAAACACTGGCGTTTTCTTTGTACCCTTCAGGATATGTCGATATTTCTCCAAGGTTAAGATAATATCTGGTATATGCGGGATTCAAAAGAACAATACCGTAGGGGGTATCCAGATATTTCTTTACCGAATCAAGGGCCTTATTTGCCAGACCTTCTTCAACTCCTATTCCGGCCATTACGCAAAACCCCTGAGGTTCGATAAATATCTTACCTTCTTCGCAATCCTTGCTTCCAACCTTGTTTCCAGAATCATCATAAGCTCTTAAGAACCATTCCCCGTCATAACCATGCTTCATGATGGTTTCTTTCATTGCAGCTACGTGATACTGTGCCTCTTTTGCCTCATCAAAGAGCCCGATTTCCTTGCAAAGTCTTACATATTCACTTCCGATAAAAACAAACATTCCGGCGATTAAGACCGATTCGGCTACCTTTCCGTTCTTGCTTGTAGTGGTTTGGAAAGATTCGTCCGGTGTTTCGGAGTAGCAGTTCAAATTAAGACAATCGTTCCAGTCGGCTCTTCCGATAAGCGGAAGGCCATGTGGCCCCAAATTATTTACAACATGATAGAAAGAACGCTTAAGGTGTTCCATAAGAGTGGCTTTCTTTGTTTCATCATTGTTAAAGGGGACTTCTTCCTCAAGAATATTGAAATCACCGGTTTCCTTTATATATGCAACTGTAGCCAGAATTAGCCACAGAGGATCATCGTTGAAATTTCCTCCTATTTCATTGTTTCCTTTTTTGGTAAGAGGCTGATACTGATGATAAGCACCGCCATCCTCCAATTGGGTTGCGGCTATATCCAGTATTCTTTCTCTCGCACGGTTTGGTATTTGATGAACAAACCCGAGAATATCCTGATTTGAATCTCTGAACCCCATACCTCTTCCGATACCCGACTCAAAATATGAAGCACTTCTTGACATATTGAATGTGACCATACATTGATACTGGTTCCATATATTTACCATGCGATTCAGCTTTTCGTTGCCCGAATCCACCAGGAATTTTGATAAAAGTTCATTCCAATACTCTTTAAGCTTTTTAAATTCCCTGTCAATATCAGACGTATCCTTTAAGAGATTTTGCATTTCAATAGCTTTTGATTTATTTATAGAACCGTCCGGATTCCATTTTTGATTCTTTGGATTTTCTATATAACCCAAAAGGAATATTAATTCCTTTTCCTCTCCCGCTTCCAGTCGGATTTCGAGGCAGTGGGATGCAACCGGGGACCAGCCATGTACAGCTGAATCTGAGGCCTTCCCCTCCAGCACAGCTTTTGGAGCATCAAAACCATTATACAACCCCAGAAAACTGTCCCTGTCCGTATCAAACCCGGAAATTTTTGAATTGACCCAATAAAAAGAAAAATGATTTCTACGTTCCCTGTATTCTGTTTTATGATAAATTGCTGAACCATCTATTTCAACTTCTCCGGTGCTGAAATTTCTTTGGAAATTAGTCATGTCATCCAGCGCATTCCAAAGGCAAAATTCAACAAAGGAAAACAATTTAAATTCTTTATTTACTGAACTTGTATTTTTAAGAGTTACCTTATGTACCTCACAATTAATGTTCAGAGGTACGAAAAATAGCGTGCTGGCCTTAAGCCCGTTTAGCTCTCCGGTTATAGCAGTATAACCTGTTCCGTGCCTGCACTCGTAATAATCCATGTCCCTTCTGACCGGCATCCATCCGGGAGACCAGATTTCACCACCGTCATTAATGTAAAAATATCTTCCGCCAAAATCTATGGGTACATTATTATATCTGTATCTTGTAATACGGCGAAGTCTTGCATCCTTGTAGAAGCAATATCCTCCTGCTGTATTTGAAATAAGTGAAAAGAATTCTTGTGTACCAAGGTAGTTTATCCATGGATAAGGCGTCCTCGGGGTAGTTATTACATACTCTTTATTCAGATCATCAAAATATCCGTATTTCAAGATAAACCTCCAAAAAAGAATTTCTTAATGTTTTTGTTAACAACGGGGCTGACACTCCGCGAAGGTGCATCAGCCCCTATAGACTACAAGGGATTAATTATTTGCCTACAGCTTTACGCCATTCGTCATATTGTGTCTGCATTTCAGCTATTACATCGTCAACTCCGGCCTTTTTCATTTCTTCGGAGAACGCCTTCAGAGTCGAATCGGTGTCGGCGGTTCCCAGGAAGAGCTGCTTATAATACTTCTGAACAACATTCTTCAGAGCACCGATTTCGGTTTCAACGTTGGTAGCGTCGAAAGCAAAACCAAGACTGTTCATTGGAATACCCATGTCATTGTATGCTTTGAACTGTTCCCATTTGTCTGGATCTTCGTTTTCCAGTAAATAGTCAATGAACTGGTCGCCAAATCTCCAACCGTTACCGGCTCTGTAACCTGTGTTATCGGTAAGTCTAACAACATTTTCAGAAACCTTCTCATAGTGTTCACCCTCGATTCCGTATACGAAGAGGTTCTTCAGGAATTTGTCGGTGTAGAGCATTTCAATGAATTTGAATGCAATATCAGGATGTTCGGAACCTATAGGAATAGCAAGTAAAGCACCTGTGGTCTCACGATTGGACATAACGGGTGTTGTAATATCCACCTGTACCCAGTCAATATTGGTGCTGAGCTTCATTTCCTCAGCTTTTCCTGGCTTCATGGACTGAACCACCGCAAAGTATTTGCCTGTCTTCATTTCCTCAGAGAAATTGTCCTGAGTTGCAGCATCAGGGTGAATCCAACCCTTATTATAGTATTCGCGCATCTTTTTATACATAGCAATGGCTTCAGGAGTTTCAAACTGGTTAACAATGGTATTATCTCTGTTATCAGGATAGAGAGCGCCGGGGATATCGTCGTCACTGATGTTATCCCAGTCGAGGAGCTTGAAAGGGCCTTCCATCTGCACGTTCAGCAGAGGAGTTACACCGGGCTCACCTTTCTTGATAGCATCAAAGTAAGGCTCCAGATCTTCCATCTTTTTGATCTTGCTTACATCAACATTGTACTTCTCAACAAGATCTTTTTTGAGAAGGAAGCCCCAGTTATGAACTTTTTCTTTGTTACAGGGAACTGCAAAGTTCTTGCCGTTGATAGCAGATCCGTTCAGGAAATCGTCACCTACGATTTCACGAATGGGGGAATCCTTAAGGTAAGGTGTAAGATCTACAAAATATCCGGCATTTGCGTTAACTCTGTAGTTTGCAGCCCAGTTGGCAGTAAACACGATGTCAACAGGCTGACCGGATGCCAGCATAGGATTGATTTTCGGGGTATATGTATCACCCCAGCCAAAGTTCTCTGCTTTTACCTTTACATTCAGTTTATCCTTTAAGTACTCCGTAGCCGCATCGCAAATTTTTTGCATATCTGGCTGGCTGTCTGCAACGCAATAAAATGTGAGTTCAACTTGCTCCTTTGGAACTTCAGCCGCCTGAGACGAAGCAGGCGCCTGTGACGCACTCTGAGCAGGAGAAGATGCTGCTGGTTCTGCGGGCGCACCGCAACCTGTTATGATCATTGTAAGCATCATAATCAAAACCAGAGCAAATGAGAGTGATCTTTGCATTTTCTTCATTGAAAAATCCTCCTTTTTATAATTGAATATGCCAAACGGATCTAATCCGTCTTCAGCCTTTTACAGCACCAATTGTAAGTCCCTTTACGAAATATTTGCGGAAAAAAGGATATGCCAATACAATTGGTCCGATGGATATTATTGCAATTGCCATTCGTGCGCTTTCTGTAGGTAAATTAGCAAGTACAACTGCAGCTTCTGAGAATTGTGCACTGCCGCTTGTTAAATATTGAATGCTCACCAGTGTCTGATACATTAAATACTGGATATTAAAGAATTTACGCTCAGTAACAAACATTAAAGGTAAATACCAGTCATTCCAGTAAACCAGGGTGCAGAACAATCCAATGGTTGCAAGACCAGCTTTTGAGAGAGGAAGAACTATAACCAAAAAAGTTCTGAATTCTCCTGCCCCATCAATTCTTGCCGATTCAATAATTGATTCCGGAACCGACGTTTTATAAAATGTTCTCATAATCATTACAAACCATGCGTTCATAAGATACGGGAATATTAAAATCCATATACTGTTGCTGATTTTGAAAAGTCTGGTGTATACCATAATCCATGGAACCAGGCCGCCGCCAAAAATCATGGTGAAGTACGCCAGGAAGGAAAAAAAGCCTTTAGCCTTAAAGCTGCTCCTTGACAGCGGGTAAGCGTACATACAAATTATTGCAAGACTTAAAAATGTTCCTACCACAGTAACAAATATCGATACTCCATAGGCTCTCCATATAGCATCTCCGGCTTTCAATACATAGTCGTAAGCCTTTAAAGATAACTCTTGTGGAATAAAACTGTAACCCCCATGTCTGATGGCTTCTTCGCTTGAAAAAGAGATGGACAACACCAGCAGAACAGGTGCCATGCATACTATTGTTATTACAATGAAAAGGACGTTAAGCAGTATATTTCCTGTGGCAGATATTTGGTTCAGCTTGCCCTGTTTTTTTAAAATTTTTGACATCATTCATTCCCCTTACCTTAAACTATGAACTTATTCCTTTTAAAACAAGGCTTTATCCCTGTCAATTTTCCTAACAATAAAGTTTGCAGTGAACACCGTAATGCACCCTACAACAGCCTGATAAAGTCCCGACGCCGCAGCCATTCCAACACTGTTGGAATTTCTAAGAGCCCTGAATACGTATGTATCAATTACGTCTGTGACAGAATATAGTGCTCCGCTGTCTTTAGGAACATTGAAGAAAAGACCAAAATCAGCATTAAATATTCTTCCGACCGCCAGAAGTGTCATAATAATAATTACCGGTTGAAGCAATGGTATGGTTATAAATTTTGTCTGTTGCCATTTGGTTGCTCCATCGATTGCGGCAGCCTCATAGTACTCAGAATCTATTCCTGATATTGCTGCATGATAGACAACTGCGTTATATCCTGTATACTTCCAGACCTGAAAAAATGTTAGTATGAACGGCCAGTACCTGGGTTCCGAATACCAGTTTATGGATTCTAACCCAAGTGCATTTATAATACTTCTGTTAATAAACCCGTTTTCTATGCTTAACATCGAGTATGCCAAGTAACTGACAACGATCCATGACAGAAAATAGGGAAGAAACATAATACTTTGATAAAAATTTGAAAGCTTTTTATTTAAGAGTTCATTAAGAGCAATTGCAAGCATTACAGGGATTACAACTCCCAGCACTATGAAAACTAAATTATACAGTATGGTATTCCTTGTTACTTCATAGGCCTGTGGTGTCTTAAAGAAAAATTCGAAGTTTTTAAATCCAATCCATTCGCTTGTTATAATGCTGGTAAAAAAATCTTTGTTAAACCGGTATCTTTTAAAAGCTATAACAACACCAAACATTGGTATATAATTGTTAATAAGAAGTACGAAGAGCCCCGGTAAAAGCATAGCAATAAATGCAATATTGGTTCTTACTCCCTTTAACAATTTTCTGAATGGCCTTGGTTTTGACAAATCTGTTGCATTCAAACCCCGCACACCCTTTACTTAAAATAAATAAAATAAACTAAATGGAATACCTTTTATATTCATGTTATTTCAATGCATCGTCTAATGAAATGGCAAGGTTTGTTTTATGGGTTATAATCTTGTCTGTTTAAACAGCAATTTTTTACAACATAAAAATGACAGTCTGAATTGACTGTCATTTTGAAACAACCCCACACTATAAAATTTATCGAAGTTTACCTTACTGTATCCCTGTATTCTGAGGGTGTTATCCCCTCATATCTTTTGAATAACTTCGAGAAATAATGAGCATCTGATATTCCCACCAGTTCGGCTACCTCATAGGTTTTAAAACGCAGATCCTTCAACAGCTCCTTTGCTTTTGTGATTCGTATTTCATTAAGGTATTCGACAAAATTCTTACCTAATTCTTTTTTAAAAAGCCTGCTTATGTAATAAGTGCTGACAAAAGTATGTTCTGCTATTTCATTGAGGCTTATCTGCTCGCTGTAATTCTCATCAATGAATTCAATGGCTCTTTGCATAATCAGTTTGATGCCTCTGTTATTGTAAATATTTACTTTTGAAACAACACTGATTGCTATTTCTTCCAATATTGCATTGAGATCTTTTATATTGTCAGATTTTTCAATCATCCTTATTAAGCTGCTGATGTCCTTGCTGAGCAAGCCTTTAGGGTTGCTTTCGGCTCCGACTGAAACTCTGATATTATTTATTAAAGTAACCGTTGCACAGTAAAAATTCTTCAGACTATCCCTGCTGATTCCACCACCGCAGCATTCAATATAATCGGTTATATCTTTCAGCCTCTTCTTAACCAGAATCTCATTTCCGGATTTAATACCGTCGGACAGTAATTTTTGATAATTTTCCAGAAGTGAGTTGTCTTCGCTTCTGAAGAAGGAATGAAGATCCTTGTAACAGATGATAGAGTTGTTTCCGATATAGAATTTGTGCTCCAATGCCTCCATACATTCCTTTAATTTTGTCGAAAGCTCCATAGCACCATGCCCTTCCGAGCTTATGCCTATCGTTATGGTAAAGCCAAAACAATTAGCAATAATATCCTGAAGATAGGTGCATTTTTTCTGTATCAAATCAATATAATTACCCCGCGAATCAGGATGTTTTACAATAAATGCTATCTTTTTGTCATCGAGAGTTACATTGATCATCTTGAAATCATCCGCAACAGTCTCTTCAAAGGTATTGATTATTCCAAACTGGTAAAGATGTGAGCTATAAGGGTCATCCCTCTCGCTGCCATCACCGCCATCGCTGTCATTTTCTACAACCAGAAGCGTAAAATCCGAAACCTCCAGCCCGAAGAGCGACATTTTTGCTTTAATTAATTCTTCATTCGTATTGATTCCGCTTAGAACATCAAAAAGAAGCCTCTCTCTCAGTATAGGGAGATTCTGGTTATATAACTCCTTTAACTTTTTTATCTCTTCGGCTCTGTCCCGCTGAAATTTAAGCTCCTTTATCGCTCTTTTTACAACATCTACTAATTCTTCAATTTTAGATGGCTTTAACATAAAATCGAAGGCTCCGAGCTTAATAGCCTCCTGGGCATAGTCAAAATCTCTGTACCCAGTGAGTATTATTATCTTACAGTCATTAACACTATCCTTTATTTCCTTTATCATAGAAAGCCCGTCAACTTCAGGCATTTTTATATCAGTAAAAACAATATCCGGGCGAAGGGATTTTATTAACTCAGCCCCTTCTACGCCATCAGCAGCTTCAGCACAGATTTCACAACTAAACTGCTTCCAGTCAATTATATTTCTCAGACCTTTTCTGATGATAGGCTCGTCATCTATAATCATTACTTTGAACACCCGGATCCCTCCCTGAATCAGATTTTGAATAAGGAATATGTACAATTACTTTGGTATACTCGCCCGGAACACTTTCCAGCCTTAATGTATATTCTTCACCATACAGCAGTTTAATCCTTCTGTTAACATTTTCGATACCTATGCTTTTCCTGCGTCGTTTATCCATACCTCTGAAGTAGGTTTCGTTATCCATAGAAAGCTTATGATTAATTCTGTCAAGTTCCTCCTTCTCAATTCCCAACCCGTTATCGATAACCTCTATTAATACATCCTGACCGGAAATCCGGGCATTCAGCCTGATAACTCCTTTATTTCTGCTTCTTTCCAGACCATGGTATACCGCATTTTCTATAAGAGGCTGTATAAGCAGCCTGGGTATTTTAACATCCAATACCTCTTTCTGAATATTCTTTTCCAGAGTTATCCGGTCCTCAAATCTCTTTTTAAGAATAAGAATATAATTATCAATATAGGAAAACTCTTCTTCTATGGTTATCAGCCTGTCATCCCTGCCTATGCTTACTTCCATTAACGAAGACAAAGCAGAAACGGTTTCACTTATTTCCGGAACGTTATTCAACTGGGCCATCCAGTTTATCGACTCAAGCGTATTGAAAAGAAAGTGCGGATTGATCTGTGACTGAAGCGCTTTGATTTCAGCATCTTTTCTTGTAAGCTGTTCTCTGTAGATACGATTTACAAGGTAATCAATTTCCTTTGTCATTTCATTGAAGGTCTTGCTCAAGAAACCTAATTCATCTCCCCTGTCCTCATCCATATTTACTACCCACTGGCCTTTCTGAATCTTTTTCATTCCTTTTACCAGCCTGTTGATAGGACTTATAAGATCAAAAGAAATTAGAAGACCAAATACCGACAGAAGACTGACAGAGATTATGCTCAGTATAATAATCCAGTTTCTCAATATATTGATCTCTCTATATAACTGATTTAAAGAAACATAAGTAATAATCCTCCAGGACGGCTCCTGCATTGAGACATAGGAGACCAGTGCTTCCTCCTTCTTGTCAATAAATGCTCCTCTTGATTCTGTGATATGGTTTCGAATTTCCGGTTCAAAAATATAATCAATGCTTTGATCTCTGCTTGCAATAAGTTCGTCTTCGGATGAAACAACCGCAATTTTGGGGATATCTACAGTTGATAAATCGTTGAATAAGGTATGGAGGTGGTCTTTTTTGAACATAATAACCATCAGTCCAATTTCCTTAAAATTATCTTTATTATATATAGTTCTTGCGAAATATATATTTTCAGCCAACTTATCCTTCGCCTCAACATACCATACCGCTTTTCCCATATTACTGCGGGCTTTAATATGTATATCCTCTTTAACATCCCTGATTGCTTCTTTTATACTTATCTTTCTGCTGTTATTATCCGCTGAATAG
>JAAYTR010000137.1 GCA_012523685.1 Clostridiaceae bacterium
ATCAAATCAATGGCCTGATGATGTAGATTCTATTATAGTTCAGCTTTGGGAAGAGGCACCGTTGACGGAATCGACTCAGGATATCCCACCTGAAATGTTCATTATGAGTAGTCCTGATGATTCTGATGAACCGGATGATCTTGATGAACACAATGCTGATAACAACGGTGGTAATGATGACGAAGATGAGCCCGATGCTGTTGATAACAATGGCAACAGCGACGACGAAATTACCTTAATCAGCAAAGCAAAGTTATTCTTCTCAGAGCCGGATCCAACTCCAATGCGTACGCTTATTGGAATTGTAGAACTAACCAGTGAAAATCAGGCAGATTACTTTGAAGATTTTATCAAAAAAGAAGGCCACAGATACTACTTGAATGAAGTTACAGTTAATGGATTTTCCACTGAAATGTCCGGAGATATCGAGGATGGAGAGGTTATCTTTGATAATGAAAACAGGGCTGTAGTAACAATAACTAACACAGGCAATGCACCAGGAATCAACGTTACAAAGGAAGTACTAAACTCACCCCTCACTTTATCCGGTGGAAAAGCAACTTTCAACTTCAGGTTGGTAGTTACAAATACAGGAAACACAACTTTAATGAGTGTTACAGTGGATGATGTGATGAGCGGTCCGACAGGTGCAAACATTGAATATTCAGCAAATACCAATACAGATTTTGTTATTGGGGATATGGAACCGGGAGACATCAGAACAATCGAATATAGTGTGACTGCAGACAAAGCCGGAACATATGAAAACGTTGCCACAGCAACCGGATTGGGATATATCGATGAAGAAGAATATAGTAGTGAAGATAGTGCTACAGCTGTTGCAAATAATCCTACGGTTCCTCCGACAAATCCGCCGGGAGGAGGCGGTTCTACTCCAAGACAGGGTACCGTAAGAGTCCGATTTGTTGATGAAGACGATAATGTACTGTCTGCCGAATACCAGTTCACAGGAAGGGTAGGGACAAGCTACGAGACGAATGCGAGAGACATCGAAGGCTATACCCTCGTTGAAGTTCCGGACAACGCCGAAGGTGTATTTATAAACGGAACAATCACAGTAGTATATATCTATAATTCTGATTCTGAAGAAGAGACTGAAATAGATATAGAAGAAGAAGAGATTCCTGAGGGATTACCGGAAGAGCCGTTCATTGATGAAGAAATTCCTCAAGCCGGAGATATACTACCGCAAACGGGACTACCTATAGCAACTGTACCGGAATTGCTCGGCGGAACACTTATAGCTCTGGGATTCTACTTTAGAAGAAAAGCAAAAAAAGACGAAGAATAATCATAATTAAGCGGAGGGGCACTTCCCCTCCCGGCCAAAACTTTATAACCAGTTAATAGTATAAAAAAGGGTTGTGGTAACCAAATCGGTAGCTGCAACCCCTTTTTAGCACATAAAATATCATGAATTCAACTATTAATAGTGGAAAACTTTCTTGTTTTCTGATATAAATATAAAGAATAACAACAAAGCCTCAGCGTATAGCATAAGGCTTATGTGGTACTATAATAAATATTATGTTTGAATCAGTCGACAATGATGCCTTTAATTTCATTGATGAAGTCATCCGGATTCTCGTTATGAACCTCAACTTTGATTGGTTTGGAAAGATCGAGACTAAAAATACCCATAATTGATTTTGCGTCAACAATATACCTGCCTGAGGTAAGATCAACGTCGAAATCATACTTATTGACGATGTTAACAAAATCCTTCACATCGTTAATAGATTTAAGTAAAATATTAAATGTTTTCATTATTTATTGCACCATCCTTAAATGAATTTTTATATAATTATGTAATAAGTTTATTACCATTAATGTGTGCAGTCAATCGATAAAATAGTTTTCTAATAATAATATAACAAACTTTGGGAAGTGTTACAAATGGAACTGACAAAAAAAGCCGCATTTATAACTTTGGGCTGTAAAGTAAATATAGCTGAGACTGAGGGAATGAAACTGCTTTTTCAGAAGGCTGATTACAAGATAGTTGAACCAGACGAACATGCTGATGTATATGTGATTAACACATGTACCGTAACCGGTATGGGGGACAAAAAATCAAGACAGATGATAAGAAGGGCTCATTCTTTAAATCCTGATGCCATTATAGCGGTGGTAGGCTGCTTCGCTCAGGTTTCTCCCGAGGAGATATCAAAGATAGAAGGAGTAAACCTGGTTTTGGGTAATAATGTGAAGCATCGGATTGTAGAACTGGTTGAAGACACTCAAAAAGATGATAAAAAGCAGTATGTAGAAGAGAGAAAGACTCTCCTGGAATATGAGGAATTGCCTGTCGAGACATATGATGGGCATACCAGAGCATTCTTGAAGGTACAGGATGGTTGTGATCAATTCTGCTCATATTGTATTATTCCCTACGCCAGAGGCCCCGTTCGCAGCAGAGAAATAAGTGATGTGATTAAAGAGGCAAAAAGCTTTGTTAACAATGGTTTTAAGGAAATAGTACTGACGGGTATACACCTTACTTCGTATTATGACAAAAAGAATAGTGTAAGTCTGGCTGGACTTATAAGAGCGGTCCACGATATTGAGGGAATAGTAAGAATACGTTTAGGTTCATTGGAGCCCATGTTCCTTACACCTGAATTTATTGAGGAAATAAAAAATCTACCCAAGCTATGCCCCCATTTTCATATTTCATTGCAAAGCGGTTGTGCAAAAACCCTTGAAAGAATGAACAGAAAATATACACCGGATGATTACAGGCAAATAGTTAGTTTAATGCGGGAAAAGATACCCGATGTAACCTTTACAACCGACGTGATGGTAGGATTTCCCGGAGAGACCGATGAGGAATTCTCCCAATCCTATGATTTTTGCAAGGAAATGGGCTTTTTGTGGATACATGTGTTTAAGTATTCACCTCGAAAGGGTACGGCTGCGGCAAGATTTCCGGATCAGGTTCAGCCCGCTATAAAAGAAAGACGAAGTAAACAGCTGATTGAACTGGCAAATCGGATGAGAAATAATGTGTTTGAACAATTTCTGGGACGGCAGGCTGATGTTATTCTGGAAAAGGAAATTGAAGGAAGCTCTGACATGGAGGGTTTAACAGCTAATTATATTCCGGTAGCAGTTAAGGTTGAAAATGCAAATTCCGGGGAAATAATAAGTGTAATTCTTGATTCTATTGAAGGTGAAAGCATGAGAGGAAAACCATCTTTTGTTACGGTTTGATGATATAGCTTGATTTAAAAATTCGTATGTATTAATATAAGAATATATCTCAAATTCGGATAATCTTCGGATAGGAAGCGGGTGCAGTATGTATTCAGGAACAATGAAATTTGATTTTAATAAGGATAAATCAGATCAGGCCCGTGAGATTATGTTTAATGTTTACGAGGCTTTGCAGCAGAAGGGTTATAACCCAATTAGTCAAATAGTGGGTTATATTATGTCGGGAGACCCTACCTATATAACCAGCCATAACAATGCCAGGAGCCTTATACGTAAGATTGAAAGGGATGAGCTGCTCGAAGAGCTTGTGCGGTTCTATCTGAAAGATAAATAGACGTACAGAATGCACAGCGCCCTAGGGGCGCTTTTTTAATGGAGAAGAACTATGGAATACAGAGAACTGGGCAATACAGGTCTTATAGTATCAAGGCTTTGCTTTGGCGGATTGGTAATAGGCCCTTTACAAAAAAATCTAAGTGTTGAGGAAGGCGGAGAA
>JAAYTR010000138.1 GCA_012523685.1 Clostridiaceae bacterium
AATGTAGCCAATTCTCCATAGGTAGTATTGGTCTTAGGGTCAAAAATACCCTGTCCTCTGCCTCTGGCGATATCTTTCATATAAGCTACTGTAATAGCATGGTTGTACTTGGCATCGATCTTATCGGTATCAGCATAGATCAGCATCTTAATTGTCGCAATATCATCAAGATCGATCCCCGCCTTACTTGCCCACAGCCGGGTAAACTCATATACAATGGCCTCTCTTGCACTTGAGTCCGGAGTTCCATCATATTCCTCGTCAATAAAAAGTCTGATTGCCTTTTGGAAATCTTCGACTGTTATAAAAGCATTCAAATCCTTACCGTCAAAGATAGAGTTGATGTCATGCTCAAGGGCTAACTCATCCAGGAATTTTTGAGACCAGTGGCTGGTTTTTGTTTCCTGTGAAGCTGCAGAAGCAGGGACAGCCAAAACAATCATCAGCAAAAACGCTATAGAAAAGGTAAATAAATTTCTTTTCATGTAATCACTCCTTTGTAAAATGTCTTCAATAAAATAGACGAGGAATGCACATGAAGGTTCAGGATAAATTTATATTATTCATCAAAGCCGTTAGGATAGTGTGGTTAACAATCTCTTTCGGCTTCTTATATCAAACTGAAAGGGCAAAGGTAATTTATTTGTCTTCTATCAGGTCAGCTCAAACATACCGGTATAAAGCTGATAATACTTTCCCCTGGCTGCAATAAGGTCGTCATGATCTCCGCGCTCAATAATTTCACCGTTTTCCAGAACCATAATAGCGTTGGAATTACGAACGGTAGACAGCCGGTGAGCTATAACAAATACAGTTCTTCCCTCCATGAGAGTATCCATGCCCTTTTCAATCAACGCTTCGGTTCTTGTATCAATTGAGCTGGTGGCTTCATCCAAAATTAAAACCGGCGGATCCGCCACAGCGGCTCTTGCGATGGCAAGAAGCTGGCGCTGCCCCTGGCTTAAGTTGGCGCCATCAGCGGTAAGCACAGTATTATACCCATCGGGTAAATGTTTAATAAATGAATGAGCGTTAGCTAATTTCGCAGCCTTAATTACTTCTTCGTCAGTAGCATCAAGTTTCCCGTAGCGGATGTTTTCCATAACCGTATCGGTAAAAAGATGCGTATCCTGAAGGACCATGGAAAGAGATCTTCTAAGATGGGCTTTCTTAATTTTATTAATATTGATGCCATCAAACCTGATTTTTCCGTCCGGCACATCATAAAATCTATTTATAAGATTTGTTATTGTTGTTTTACCGGCTCCTGTAGAACCGACAAAGGCTATCTTTTGTCCCGGCTTTGCGTACAGGGATATGTTTTTCAATACAGTCTCATTTTCCTCATATCCGAAGGTTACATCCTCAAACCGCACATCACCCTTAACAGGGGTATAGGTAATACTTCCGTTGCTATGCGGGTATTTCCAGGCCCAGATTCCATCACTGCTTTCTGTCTCAACCAGCTCTCCGTTGATGTTGTATTTTGCTTTAACAAGCTCAACACAGCCATCATCTTTTTCCGGTGTCTCATCCAGTACTTCAAATATTCTTTCAGCTCCGGCAAGAGCACTTAAAATAGAGTTAAGCTGTTGAGACATCTGTGTAATAGGATGTGAAAAGGATCGGGTAAATTGCAGGAAGGAGGCGATGGTTCCCAAATCGATGCCGGCCCCGTTTACTGCCATAATAGCCCCAATGGCTGCTGTTATAGCATATTGCAGATATGACAGGTTACCCATAATGGGCATCAAAATATTGGCGAAGGTATGAGCATTTGTAGAGGCAACAGCAAGATCATTATTCAGTTCATCAAACTGATTCAATACTTTTTCTTCATGGCTGAAAACTTTAACAACCTTCTGACCCTCTATCATCTCCTCGATATAACCGTTTAACCGCCCCAATTCCCTTTGCTGCTCCTGGAAGTAAGTTCCGCTTTTCCTTCCTAACCGCTTTATAATATTCAGCATCAG
>JAAYTR010000139.1 GCA_012523685.1 Clostridiaceae bacterium
AAATAGGAGGAACACCATGGAAAGACCACGAAAAATAAACTTCCCCTTTTTGATGTTGACATTGCTTTTTTTACTATCCCAAACAGCTTTTGTACTTTCCTCGACCTTATTTTATGATGAAACGAATGGAAATGTGCAAGGAAACCAAACAAAAGAAGAAATATATTTATCTATAGAAACTGTCAAAACCAATGCCCTGGATTATCTTATTGCAGAAAAAGCCGCAGCCGATGTTACATTATCATCTCTTCAAGAAATGGATACAACAATTCAAAATATTGCTCCGACAGACGATTCAATTGTGACTTCAACAGATTTAAACCCCGACGAAACAGATATGGCTGTTGCTTTGATGGCCAATGACGAAGTTCCGGAACCTGTTGAGCCTACCCCTACACCGAAACCGGAAATCAAATCAGTAGTTAAGCATGTTAATGCAAACAAACTGAATGTCAGAGAAGAGCCTACAAGCCAAAGTAAACTGGTAACTTCTATAACAAGAGGGGATAAGGTCACTTATTTTGAAACAGTTGGAGAATGGGCCAGAATTATAACCTGGACTGATCGTAAAGGTTATGTATTAGCTAAGTACCTGGTGGATAGTGCCGACAAAGTAGAAAAAGTAGTTGTACAAGCACCTAAACCCCAAGAAACTAAGCAGCCCGAAGAAATTGTAGTGGCATCCAGAGGAACCGAAGAAAACCCCCAGGAAGAAGCTTCTGTAAGTCCCGAAGCTGAAAAATTAGCTGATGAAATCGTTGATTATGCAAAGACCTGGCTGGGTGTACCTTATAGATGGGCGGGCAATTCAAAAAATGGCACAGATTGCTCCGGACTAACGTATCATGTTTTCAAACATTTCGGAATTGATGTACCTCGTTCATCACGTGCCTATTCCGGTATTGGGACCAAGGTTTCCCGCTCAGAAATCAAAAAGGGCGATATACTGATGTGGGATACAGACAGAAACGGTACAATTGGGCATGTAGGAATTTATATAGGTGATGGAATGTTCATACATGCGTCTTCTTCAAAAGGGAAGGTAGTTACCAGATCCTTGTCATCCTACAGCGAAAAATATATGGGTGCACGACGAGTAATTAAATAAAATAAATAATTTTTAAATAGCTCTGGGCAAAATGATAGCTCAGAGCTATTATTTTGTCTGTTTATATTGTTTTTTTAGATTTATATGGTCTTATTTAACTAAATATAATAGAATTATTGCTAAGGAGGGAAATATAATGGACAGAAAAACCCCTTTATATGAGGTTCAAAAAAAATTAGGAGCAAGATTTACTTCTTTTGGAGGATGGGAACTTCCCGTTTCATATACCGATATAATAGCGGAGCACCAACTGGTAAGAACCCGGGCAGGACTCTTTGACGTTTCTCATATGGGTGAAATTCTAATTACCGGAAAGGATGCTGTCAAATCATTAAACAGACTTATATCAAATGATATAGCACCCGTTCCTGTTGGTAAGATTCTATATTCTCCAATGTGCTATGAGAACGGAACAGTAGTGGATGATATTCTGATTTATAAATATTCAGATGAAAAGCTGCTTTTAGTTGTTAATGCCGGTAATACCCAAAAGGATGATGAGTGGATAAGGTCTCAAATAACCGGAGATGTAACGGTGGAGAACCTTTCTGATGACTATGTGCAGCTTGCGCTGCAAGGGCCGGAGTCCGAAGACATTATTAAAAAAATATTGGATGAAGATAC
>JAAYTR010000140.1 GCA_012523685.1 Clostridiaceae bacterium
ACAGGCTCATCACCGAGGATAACAACTCCTGTTTCACCTTTATTAAAAATCAAATTAATAACATCCAAAATATCATTTATTTTTATGCTGTCTATCTGTTTTAGCACCTCTTCCGGATCCTTGACTTTGCCTGTTATAATTTTTGACTTTCCGATTGATGTCATTCGACCAGAGGTACTATCCAGGCTTAAACAATAGTTTCCTTTGAGCTGGTTTTTACTGCGTAACAGTTCACTTTCGGTTATTCCATGTATAATCAGATTTTTTAGCTCACTGCCTATACATTCAAGAACCTTATTCACTTTGTCCGGGTTTGCAGCAGCATAAACAGTAAACATACCACAGTCTCTGAAGGATGTGGGAAAGGTATATATAGAATAAACCAGACCCTGTTCTTCCCGGATATTCTGAAACAGTCTGGAACTCATACCACCACCTATAATATTATTAAGAACCAATAAAGCATATATGCGATCATCACCCATTGGTAAGCCACGAAATCCAATACACAAATGTGTCTGTTCAATATCTTTCTTTCGGAACAGAAAACGGGAGCTGAATAACGGGCGTTCATTTGATAGACTGCAATAACCAAGAGGCTTCCATGAACCGAAATACTTTTCTATAACCTCAATTAAATGTTCTTCTTCAAAATTACCCACAACTGAGATAACACAATTATCAGGAACATAAAACGATGACATATACTTTATAAGATCATCTCTTGTTATGCTCCCTAATGATTCAGCCGTTCCAAGAATCGGATAACCTAAAGGAACACCATCCCAAATTTCTTCGGTCAACAGATCATGGACCAATTCTTCAGGGTCATCTTCGTACATACTAATTTCTTCCATGACAACTTTTTTCTCTGTTTCGATATGCATCGGATTAAATACAGGATTCAATACCATATCAGACAGAATATCCACAGCAATTTCTAGATCACTGTTCAGTGTTTTTGTATAAAAACAGGTACAATCTTTTCCGGTAAAAGCGTTTATCTCCCCTCCGATTCTGTCTATCTCACAGGCAATATCCTTTGCCGTTCTGGTCTTTGTACCTTTAAACACCATATGTTCAATAAAATGCGAAATCCCGTTATTTATTCGAGTTTCATATCGTGATCCCGAACCGATCCATACCCCGAATGCTACAGATTTTAAATGATTTAACCTTTCAAAAACGACAGTCAAGTTGTTTTTTAATATGTACTCTTTGTGCAATATATTAACCACCTTTATAGACATTAATCTAAGCCATGTTTATGCTATTATAATAGGCAAATTAATGGTAAATGCTATTAAATAAATAAAAGAATCTTATTTTGTATAGATAAGCAACGGCGGAGAACCCGCCGCCCGATTAATTAATTAAACCAATCAATCATATTCGCATATTAAGCATTATTTATACAAAACCAAAATCTCCTCTGAACTGCAATGCATCCACACGTTTAATAAGCTCTTGTAGTATACTCTTCAATATATTTCGTTTCTCAACACATCCGGTGTATTTACCCTCTTTTGAATCCACTTCCCTGTACTGCTGAATTACATATCTCTGAGCTCCTTTAATCATTTCAGAAATGTCCATCAAATCTTCATCGCACAGTTCAGGGGTATATGTTGTACGGAATTCATATGCGATTGTATCACCTTTAAGAATATTAATGCTCTCTGATAATTTCCGGGTATCAACTGGTGAACAGCAAATCTTTCGATATTTGCACAGAGGTGCTTTAATATCCATTGCTACATAATCCAAAAGCTTGTTTTTTATCATTAGGCGTAATAACCCGGGATTAGTACCATTGGTATCAAGCTTAGTTTTATAACCCATGCTTTTTACCGTCTCTAAAAACTCCGGCAGATCTTTTTGCAGAGTTGGCTCACCACCTGAAACAACGACGCTGTCCAAAAGCCCGCGGCGCTTCTTGAGAAAGTCAATTACAGAATCCTGCTCAAATATTTCATTTTGAGATGAAACTCCAATCAAACATCGATTATGGCAGTAACCGCAGTTCATATTACATCCCTGCGTAAAGACAACCGCCGAAAGGTTCCCCGGATAATCAATCATGGAGTTCTTCTGTAAACCTGCAATTTTCATAGTATATCCTTTTTAACCCACCTGTTTGCCAAGCACGAATTTTTTCCTTAAAAAGTATTCTTCTTTCTTTCCTCTGTTGTAATTCTCTACAGGTCTCAAATATCCTACCACTCTGGACCAGACTTCTGTTCTGCTTCCACAGGTGGGACATTCAAAGTGTTCCCCTTGAATATATCCATGTGCATGGCATATTGAAAATGTCGGTGTTATAGAAATATACGGCATTTTATATCTCTCAAATATCCTCTTTATAAGGTTTTTACAAACCTCAAGCTCTTGTATGCTCTCTCCCAGATACAGATGTTGCACCGTACCGCCGGTATAAAGCGACTGAAGCTCATCCTGAAGCTCCATACATTCGAAAATATCATCCGTAAAGCCAACAGGTAGCTGAGTAGAATTTGTATAGTACGGCGCATCATCGCCTGCCGTAATAATATCGGGATATCTTTGTTTGTCGAGTCTGGCAAGCCGATAGGACGTACCTTCTGCAGGAGTTGCTTCAAGATTGTAGAAGTTCCCGGTTTCCTTCTGGAAATCAATCATAATCTCCCGCAGGTAATTCATAATCTCAATTGCAAAGGCCTGCCCCTCCATGGTGGTAATATCCTTCCCCATGAAGTTTAACATAGCCTCATTCATACCCACTATTCCTATTGTGGAGAAATGATTATACCAGTATGAACCGGTTCTCTGTTTAATATTTCTGAGATAATGTGAAGTATAAGGATAAAGCCCCTTTTCCGATTGTTGCTCAATAATTTTTCTTTTGATTTCGAGGGAGGTCTTTCCAATATTAGCTACCTCTAATAATCTTTGCTTAAATTCTTCTTTTGTGGAGCTTAAATACCCGATTCTTGGCAGATTGATTGTAAAGACTCCGATAGAGCCTGTAAGAGGATTACTGCCAAATAATCCACCACCTCTTTTTCTTAGTTCAGTAGTGTCGAGGCGCAATCTGCAGCACATTGAAACAGCATCCTCAGGGGAAAGATCTGAATTTACATAATTTGCAAAGTACGGAATACCGTATTTACAGGTTATTTTCATGAAACCATCCACTGCAGGGCTATCCCAATCAAAATCCTTTGTGATATTAATCGTTGGAATTGGAAAAGTAAATACCCTTCCTTTTGAGTCCCCTTCAAGCATAACATCGCAGAAAGCTTTGTTGAATAAATCCATTTCAGCCTGAAAGTCTCCGTATTTATCGTTAGTATATTCACCTCCGCATATAACAGGTTCATCTCTAAGAATTGAAGGAACCTTAATATCGAAGGTAAGATTGGAAAAGGGGCATTGAAAGCCAACACGTGTAGGAACATTGATGTTGAATACAAATTCCTGCAGGCATTGTTTTACCTGATTATAGTTTAGATTGTCGTAGCGAATAAATGGAGCACAATAAGTGTCAAAGCTTGACCATGCCTGTGCTCCGGCTGTCTCTCCCTGAGTTGTAAATGTTGAATTGACAATCTGCCCTAAAAAGCTTCTTAAATGCTTCGCCGGTTTGCTCTCTACCTTGCCGGGCACACCTCCGAAGCCATCAAGCAGAAGTTGTTTTAAATCCCACCCTGCACAATAAGCTCCAAAAAAACCCATGTCGTGAATATGGCAATCTCCGCTTTCATGAGCCTCACGAACTTCTGTCGGGTATATCTCATGTAGCCAATAGTTCTTGGTGAAAATTTCTCTTATGTAATTGTTAAGACCATTTACGCTCTTTTGTGTATTTGCGTTCTCATGTATTTTCCAGTCTTTATCGCCCAAATAGTCACCAAACATGTTAATAGTGGCACCTATAAGTGCGTTGAGTTCTCTGGCACTTTTGCGTTTTTCCCGGTATAGAATGTATGCTTTGGCCGTTTTAGCATGGCCATTTTCGATTAGTACATATTCTACAAGATCTTGTATTTGTTCAACATCGGGTATTTTTCCTTTGTACTTTTCGTTTGCCAGCTCAACTACTTGATCACAAAGCCGCTGAGCGAGGGCAAAATCATTTCCTCCGCAAGCTACTGCTGCCTTAAATATGGCAGATGATATTTTTTCAGGCACAAATTTCTCGATATTTCCGTTTCTCTTGCGTATCTTTTCAATCATACCTGATTGCCTCCTTCATTTGTTAAACAAAGCCAACATCTCGTCGTGAATTATATTATCATACACAATATATAGTGTCAATCTGATATTCTCCAATTTTTTGTGCAAAATGACGGAAATATGAAATACCAAGCATTTGACTCCAATTTTCATTTCGACAAAAATCAATATTTTGTTTAGTTGTAATGACATAAATACAACATATTGCGCTTTATTGACATTCGTCAAAATGCCTAAAACATAGATATACAGCCATTTGAAAAAGTTTCAATTTTTTGCGACAAAAAATAAGCAGAAAAAAAAGTCCTCGACAATTTTAAAAATATTTTTTTTTGGTGAATTTTTGGTGAAATTGACTAATAGTACTTTAGTCCGGGTATGACCAGGAAGGAAATACTATTTATATACCTTTTTTATAGCGGAAATTTTTAATATATGTTATATGTCATAATTTACGTTATATTATCAATGAATCGAGCAGACCCTGCTCAGCAAAGCTTAAATAGCGGTCTCCCGCTACAATAATATGGTCAACGACATTTATGGATATTGTTTTTAGTGCCTGACAGATTTTACGGGTCACATCAATATCTGCATTGGAAGCCTTCAGACTTCCTCCCGGATGATTATGCGCTAGAATTATGCTGTTAGCCTTGTGTCTAAGCGCTGTTTCAACTATTATTCTTGGATATACCGGTGCTTCATTTATTGTTCCCTCATGTACCAGTGCAGAGTGATTTACACGATTTTGCGAATTGAGACAAATGACAAAAAAGCACTCATATACACGCCCTGCAAATAGGGACAATGCATAGTTGCCGGCAATTGACGAGGAATTTACAACAGGTCTGTTTCCCCATTTTTGCCTGAGGTATCGCCGGGATAATGGTGCTGCCAGAGAAACAAGTATCGCTGTGTTAAGGCTAACATTGCAACGCCTTTCAATATCTCTTGGATCGGCTTCAAGAAGATCATGGAGTGTTCCGAATTCTTTAATCATACGATGCGCTAAAGCGTTTGTATCGCGCTGAGGAATGCTATAGAATAAGAGCAGTTCAATAACTTCATGGTCTGAAAAATTATCAAGCCCCTCTTCCATATATCTTTCTTTTATCCTTCCTCTATGACCTTCGTGTACATTATATCCAGACATTATAATACTCCTATATATTTCTCTCATTATTTACATATTTTGCTTGTATATTTTATCATATTATACTATTTATTACAATATATAAGAGCACTTTTACTTAGAATAGTATTTTACTTATTTAAGAGCTGTGCTTAGCTCATCACAACTCCTTTCTTTCAAAAATCTTTATTGAAATAAGGGCGGAAAGGGATAATAATCCTAAAGAAATGAATGTAAGCAAAACAGGTGTTATTCTTTGAACAAAGCTTTCAATCTGTATTGAATCAGTATTAATAAATGTTAATAAACTACTTATTCCTCCCGCAATTATTACAGTTAATAAAATAAACCACATTCGTCCCTTATCAACACCAAATTTAAACATTACAGGTAAATTAACAGTTGAAAAAAACAGACCTGCCGATAGCATTAAAATGGACTGATTTATTAAACTTCTGAAGTCAGGTGTCTGCTTTTCAACATACAATTTTACTATAGAAGCAATGATATAAACTATTATTGCAGTAAACGCAGAAGTTGCAGAAAAAATGTATTTGCTCAATACTATATCTTTTCTTGAGTATGGCATGGTTACCGCATAATGATCCCATTTACTTCTTTCATCAAAGCCCATAACAGTAATAGGCAACATGGACATAAAAATCACTGAAAACCCGGTAAGAAAATAACCGCTTCCTGTAACTGCCATAATACTATATAACAAGGCGAACAAAAGCATAAATTTTCCTTGTCGCCAAATAACGAGCAATTCTTTTATTAATAATGCTTTCATCTTTCTATACCCTCCTTGGCCATAAATACAATGATATCTTCAATACTTGCTCTATCAACATACATTGATGAAGGAATCATTGAAGTTTCAACCAGTGCTTCAATACTGTAATTATTTCTTCTAACACCATGAACCGCCTTAGGATCTATTACCTCAAAATCAGCCTTGTTGCATTTTAACAGCCCATACTTTTCTAGCAATTTGTCTTTTTCTTCGCAGAACAAAAGCTTCCCCTTATGAATAAAAGCAATATAATCACATAATTTTTCCAGGTCACTTACAATATGCGAGGATATGAGTATAGAATGATCATCTTGCCTTGTAAAATCATAAAGAATATTTAATATTTCGTCCCGGGCGATGGGGTCAAGCCCGCTGGTTGCCTCGTCTAATATTAATAGCTTTGCTTCATGTGACAGTGCTACTGAAATCGCAAGCTTCATTTTCATGCCTCTTGAGAAATCTTTAAATGCCTTGTCTTGCGGCAGAGATAGTTTTTGGACATACATAAAAAAGAGATCTTGATTCCATCGTTTATAGGTATTTTTCATTACCAGATTAACCTGTTTCACTGTGAAACTTTCAGGAAAGTAAGCCTGATCCAGTACGACACCTATATCCTCTTTTCTCTCCTTAAAGTTTATAAGATTATCCTCCCCAAGGACTTTTATAATACCATTATCGCGTTTTATAGTATCTAAAATCAGTTTAATAGTAGTGGTTTTTCCTGCACCATTCTCTCCTATTAAACCCATAATACATCCCTTTGGTAAAGTTAAACTGATGTTATCGAGCTTAAACCCTTTATAAGCTTTTGACAGATTTTTAATTTCTAAGGCATTCATACTCTATTCATTCTCCT
>JAAYTR010000141.1 GCA_012523685.1 Clostridiaceae bacterium
ATTAAACTATGGTTTTATCACTTGAACAGGGTTCAGCACTTTGATATATTCAAAATGCCTTCCAGTTTCAGGTTATAATTTATCAGGAGGCAGAATGCTCGGGTGGTGTATATATGAACCGGTCAGAATATTTAATGGCATTATACGATGCGTTGAATGACATACCTGTACAGGAAAGAACTGATATTGTCAGCGAGTATCAGGAATATTTCAGAAGCGAAACCGAAAAGGGGCGTACCGAAGAAGAAATCAGTTTATCGCTGGGTGACCCTGTTACTCTGGCATATGCTATAAAGCATAGAAGAGGCTATGGCGCCCATAAGCAAGATACGTTTTATGAAGAACCTCGCCACAGGCATGGAATAATTAAAAGAATTGCATCTGTTATTACGGTGGCGGTTATTCTATTAACCATATTTGGAGGTACCGTAATGTTTAGCATCTCAAAAGGCTCGGGGTTTATAGTCGGCATAGGAAAAAAATATGAAGTTAATGATATTCGTGAGACTAATATTAATTCAGCAAAAAATATTATTGTCAAAACTGTAAGCGCCAACACTTCGATTCAGTCATCTGATTACGGAAAAATAAAGAGCAGCCTTGTGGGAAATGTACGGTCCACAAGCCCTGATTATATTCCGAAATTAGAAATTACTGAAACCGGGGATACCATAATTATTGAAGAGAAGCGTAAGAACTTCGCAATTATAGGATTCAACTGGGAAAATGTTAACCTTGATATAAGCATTCCTGAAAGCTTTCAGGGCACTGTTGAATTCGAGGGAAAATCAGGAGATTTCAAAGCTTCAAACTTAGATGTTAATGATTTCTCATTAAGGTTGTCCTCCGGCAACATTCGCCTTGATGATATAACTCTTAAAAACAATATGAGGCTCACATCCAGCTCCGGCGATTTAACAATTAATGAACTAAGAGCACAGGAGCTTATTATACAATCTACATCCGGGAATAAAAAGCTGAATGATATTGTTATTAAGGACAATTTCAACATAAACAGCACCTCAGGTGATACAACCTTAAATGATATTAGATGTCATGAGCTCGGAATTGACAGTACATCGGGCAGGGTTAGTGTTGAAAAATTACAACTTGAACGTATATCTGTAGAATCTAAATCCGGCGACATAAACATCAGCGATTTGGAAGGCGACATTCAAGTTGAGGTTGTATCCGGAAAAATAAAGGTTTCTGTTAAAGAGGCTAAGGATGAAATATACCTTAAGTCTTCCAGTGGAGAAATAGAGCTCAAGCTTCCTGCAAATACAGGTTTTACCTTAGACAGTAGAGTTGCATCCGGAAACATTAAGTGTGATTTTAATCTGGATAACGAGGAGTCTCGTGATAAGGAACTGCGCGGCAGTTACCGGAACGGAAATACCGCAGTAAACCTAAGAACAACCTCTGGTAATATTGATATAGAAAAGCGGTAATGACGATTATGGGCGCCTGTTGAGTGAATCAGTTGCACCGCGACTAAAATCCATCCGGGATTTTAGTCGCGTAACTATGCAATCCATGCTTGGCTTACGCAATCTGACCTCACTCACAGCACACTATGCGTTCAACTAAGAAGATGCTGATGCAAAATTCTCACTTCGCTACGCTTACTAAAAATACTGTCATTCTGAACGAAGTGAAGAATCTTCTATGTTAACATATAGATCCTTCGCTAAAGCTCAGGATGACAATTTCTTTTCTCTCTATAACTGCCAGCTTCCCAGGTATTTCTTTTGTTTTTCGGTCAGTTCATCAATTTTTATTCCAAGACTTTCAAGCTTTCTTTTTGCGATTTTCTCATCTATTTCGGCCGGGATATCAAACACTTTAGGTTCAAGTCTTCCCTTGTGCTCCATAATATATAAGGCGCTCATTGCCTGTACTGCAAAGCTCATATCCATTATTTCGGCAGGATGCCCGTCAGCACATGCCAGATTCACAAGTCTTCCCTCACCCAGTAGATACAGCTTGCGCCCGTCCTTCATTGTATATCCCATAATATTCTTGCGATATTCACGAATATCGGTAGCTAGACTCTCCAAATCAGGTATGCTTATTTCCACATTAAAATGTCCGGCATTGCATAGGATTGCACCGTTTTTCATTTTGTTGAAATGAGTTCTGGTTATAACATCCTCACAGCCTGTAACTGTTATAAAAATATCTCCCAGCGGAGCAGCCTCATCCATTGTCATGACACCAAAGCCATCCATCACAGCTTCGATTGCCTTAACATGATCTATTTCGGTTACTATTACATTAGCACCGAGCCCTTTAGCTCTCATTGCCACACCTTTTCCGCACCAGCCGTATCCTGCCACTACAACAGTTTTTCCGGCAATTATCAGATTAGTTGTCCTGCAAATTCCATCCCAGACTGATTGCCCGGTTCCGTAACGGTTATCAAACAAATGCTTGCACATTGCATCATTTACAGCCATCATTGGAATCTTCAGAGACCCTTCTCGTTCCATTGCTTTTAGCCGGATAATTCCCGTTGTAGTTTCTTCACATCCTCCCCATACCTGAGGCAACAGATGGGTCAGATTGGTATGAAGGGCTGATACCAAATCTCCGCCGTCATCGATAATAATATTTGGGGCATGAGCTAAGGTCATCTCTATATGCTTCTCATATTCCTCAGGAGTTGAATTATACCATGCAAACACATCAATGCCGTCAGCCGCAAGACCTGCCGCAACATCGTCCTGAGTGGACAGAGGATTGCTTCCTGTAACAGACATCTTTGCTCCGCCTGCGGCAAAGACCTTTGAAAGATATGCAGTTTTTGCCTCAAGGTGAACAGAAAGTGATATTTTTACACCTTCAAATGGTCTGGTTTTTTTAAACTCTTCCTCCAAACCGGACAGGATAGGCATATAGCTTTTTACCCATGCTATTTTCTGCCTTCCTGATTCAGCTAAAGAAATATCTCTGATTGATGATTTCATATTTACCTCCAGTTTTCGATTATATCGCTTACCAGCCCGGAAAACTTTTTCTCAGCTAATTTTCCGGTTTCCATAACCTCTGCGTGATCCAATGGCTGATCCAATACTCCTGCAGCCATATTGGTAATACACGAAATTCCTAATACTCTCATACCCATATGTCTTGCCACTATTGCTTCGGGTACGGTTGACATGCCAACTGCGTCTGCTCCCATAATCCTCAGGGCTTTAATTTCAGCCGGGGATTCGTATGATGGGCCCTTGCAGTAGGAATATATCCCTTCTTTCAAATCAATTCCCAGCTTTTTGGCTGATTCCAATGCAATTTTTCTGAGCTCTTTGTCATAAATCGCTGACATATCAGGAAAACGCGGACCTAATTCATCAATATTCTCGCCCCTTAAAGGATTTTCGCAGAACAAAGAAATGTGGTCGGTAATAAGCATCAAATCCCCGGGGGTAAAACCCGTATTGACACCTCCGGCAGCATTGGTCACAATTATGTTATCTATTCCCATTCGCTTAAAAACGCGTACCGGAAAAACCACAGCGTCCATATCATTTCCCTCATAATAATGGAAGCGTCCTTTCATGGCGACAATCCTGCGTTTTTTTAATGTTCCGAAAATTAGCTTGCCCTCGTGCCCGACAACAGTGGTTCTTGGAAAATTGGGGATTTCTTCATAAGGAATTTCCATGCTTTCCTCAATATAATCTGCAAGCTTTCCCAAACCTGACCCTAGTATAACTGCAATCTCAGGTGTATAACCAATTCTGCTTTTAATATAATGAGCAGTTTTTTCAAGTCTCTCAATTGTATCTACCATATAAACTCAGCCTCCTTGTATTTAATGTTTTTATTTAAAGATTCTTCGGTTCCGCTCAGAATGACGGGGGAGTGAAAAATCCTTCGTTTCACGCAATACTTCGCTTCACTCACAATGACATAAACAGTATACCCAGTATTTCTAAAACAGAGTCAATTGGCTGCTTTCAGCCATACCCTCCAGGCATCCGTGGCCGTCAAGGATCTCAATAACAGCCTTGGAAACTCCTGATTTCATTTTAAGATCCTCTATGGAAATAAACTCTCCTCCATTTTTTCTTGCTTCTACGATACTTTTGGCAGCAGCGGCTCCCAGGCCCTGTAATGCAGTGAACGGAGGAAGTATACCGTCATCGCAGATTAAAAATCTTGTAGCATCCGATTTATACAAGTCAACCGGCAGACACTTTATTCCGCGGGCATACATTTCTCTGGCTACCTCTAATATTGTCAATACATCCTTTTCCCTGTTTGTCGCATCTTTGCCCTTGTACTCAATATCTTCGATTGCCCTGATGATTGCATCCATACCCCTGGAAATAATATTTGCATCAAAGTTGTCAGCCCGGACTGAAAAATATGTAGCATAAAATGCCTCCGGGTAATAAACTTTGAACCAGGCTATACGGAATGCCATCATTACATAGGCAGCTGCATGGGCTTTTGGAAACATGTATTTTATCTTTTTGCAGGAATCAATATACCATTGCGGTATTCCCTTTTCAATCATCAGCTCTTCATATTCCGGTGTCAGACCTCTGCCCTTTCGGACACCCTCCATAATTTTAAAAGCCGTTAACGGAGGTAAATCGTTCTGTATCAGATAAATCATAATATCATCACGGGTACTTATAACGTTTGACAATGTTGTGATGTTTGATCTTACAAGATCCTGGGCATTATTAAGCCAGACATCAGTACCGTGAGACAGCCCTGAAATCCGTATGAGATCGGCAAACGTAGTGGGTTTTGTATCCACAAGCATCTGACGAACAAATTTTGTTCCGAATTCGGGAACCCCGAATGTTCCGACAGGGCTGTTAATCTCTTCGGGACTTACACCAAGAGGCTCAGTCCCTGAAAATATCCCCATGGTTTTCCTCTCTCCTATGGGTATAGTTGTGGCATCCACACCTGTTATGTCCTCCAGCATACGTATGACTGTAGGATCATCATGTCCCAGAATGTCAAGCTTCAGAATACGCCCGCTTATTGAATGATAATCAAAATGGGTCGTTATAATATCCGAGGCAGTATCATCTGCTGGCCTTTGTATTGGTGTGAAGTCATAAATATCCTTATAATGGGGTACAACCATAACTCCGCCCGGATGCTGGCCTGTCGTTCTTTTTACCCCGGTACATCCGGCGGCAAGACGTTCTATTTCCGCACGTGTTCCTATTTTCTGCTTTTCATCCAAATAATTTTTTACAAATCCGTAGGCTGTCTTATCGGCAATTGTAGCAATGGTACCCGCTCTGAAGGTATACCCCTCACCGAATAATTCTTCTGTATATTTGTGAGCCCTTGACTGGTATTCACCCGAGAAATTCAGGTCAATATCAGGCTCCTTATCCCCATCAAAGCCTAAAAAGGTTTCAAAAGGAATATCATAACCATCCTTTATAAGCGGTTCTCCACAGGCAGGACAAGCCTTATCAGGCAAATCAAAGCCGCAGCCTACACTTGTGTCCTTATCATAAAACTCCGAGTATTTGCATTTTCCGCATCGATAATGAGCAGGGAGAGAGTTTACCTCAGTTATACCTATAAGATATGCTACAAAGCTGGAACCTACCGAACCACGGGAACCAACCAGATACCCGTCCTCCAGGGATTTCTTAACCAGTTTCTGAGCGATCATGTACATAACCGAAAAACCATTCTTTATTATGGAATTCAGCTCCCTGTCAACTCTGGCACGCACAAGCCCGGGCAACGGATTTCCATACAACTCGGTTACCCGCTTCTCACTCAAGCTTTTAATTTCGTCCTCAGCACCTTCCATATGAGGGGGGAAAGTGCCATTTGGTATAGGCTGAACTACTTCTATACTGTCTGCAATCTTGTTTGTATTTGTAACAACTACCTCATAGGCTTTTTCCTCTCCCAGATATGCAAACTCATCCAGCATTTCCCGGGTGGTTCTGAAAAAAATGGGCGCCTGGAACGAGGCATCCTTATACCCTTGTCCGGTTTGAAGAATTTCACGATATATAGCGTCATCAGGATCAATAAAGTGAACATCACATGTTGCCACAACAGGCTTATTAAGCCTGTCACCCAGTTCAACTATCCTGCGGTTCAGTTCTCTCAGCCCTTCATCGTCGGCAACATCACCCTGCCGCACCATAAAGGCATTATTTCCGATAGGCTGAATTTCCAGATAGTCATAGTATGAAGCAATACGGTCAATCTCTTCCTGAGGTGCTCCCTTAAAAACAGCCTGAAACAGTTCGCCTGCTTCACATGCACTTCCAATAATAAGCCCTTCACGATATCTTTCAAAAAGTGATTTCGGAATACGGGGCCTCTTGTAAAAATAGTTCAGGTGGCTTTCTGATATAATCTTATATAGATTTTTTAGTCCTGCCTGGTTCTTTACAAGAATAACAGCGTGATAGGTGTCACAGTTTCTGTAATCTATCTCACCTTTGTTATTATATATTTCATCCGGAATGAAGTATGCTTCTACACCATAGATCACTTTTATATCCTTATTTTCTTTCTTCTTAATATTATTGACTGTATCTTGTGCCTCCGGATACGCCTGAACTACACCGTGGTCTGTAATAGCAACTGCTTTATGACCCCATTTCGCTGCTCTATTAATCAGCTCCTTTACAGGACTTATTGCGTCGAGTTGACTCATCTGTGTATGCAGATGAAGCTCAACTCTTTTAACTGGTGCATTATCCATTCTTATTACATTTTCAACCTCTACCAGAAGAATGTCCCTAGCCAGTATGACAAGCTCCTTTGAGTACATATCATATTGCGCCTCTCCACTCAAACAGACATACTGACCTTTTACAAGCTTTTCTGATATAACTTTCAGCTCTTCTCCATCGGTGAAAAGCTTACATGTAAGGGATGATGAAAAATCTGTGATGTCAAATGTGTATAGAATTCTTCCGGTTTTTAAAGGTCTTTGATCCGTCTTCAAAATCTGCCCTTGAATTGTGACCATTCCCGAGTTGGTATCCACTTGATTCATTTTAATAACCGATCCCTTTATACCTCTTCCATAAATGAGGTTAGGATCTTTATTAGCCGCTTTAGACTTTCTGGTTCCGTATTTGACCGCAGGCCTTTGCGGCATATCCTGCGCTTTTTCCCGGGTACGTTTTGGTGTATCCTCTAAAACGGATGACATCATTTCAGATACCATACGAGCTTCTAATTCCTGCTTTTTTTCAATGTAATCAATAGTATTTTCGTTTCTTTCAATATCAATAAACTCTACGGTAACCACTTTCTTGAAAAAATCAAGCATAGCTTTCTCTAAACAATTACCCACTCCGGCAGCTTTTAGAATAGAAGAAGATTGATTTTTAAGTCTAACATTCAGATACCGCCCTGAAAGGGTAAATTCGGCATCTTCAAGAAAATGATAAAAATGTCTCTTAGCAGACTGGATTCTGGCCAGCAGCAGCTCCTTCTGCCATTGTTCCATCTCATCCCTAAAAACTGTTTTAAAGCCTGGACGAACCTTTACCTTTATCCCCAGACTTTCAGAAATAGAACATTCCAAACCTTTTATCTGATCCGGTTTGACACAGTCATAACATTCTATATTAAGCTCCATTTTTCTATCTGATTTATGATAACAAAGATTGGTGATACAAGCCCGTGCAAATGCCTCTTCGAGCTTTTCATTCTTTATGATACCTTTAAACGCCTCTACAAGCAGGGCTTTGTTGAGAACGTCTTTATCCATGATGTGCTTCCTTTCTGGTTCATCTTTTTGTATTCAGTTATATTCTAACATAGCCGACAATCATAAAACAGGAAAAAGCAAGAAAAAAAGTGGCTGTCTCAAAACAAACTGTCATCCTGAGAAAAGCGAAGAATCTAGATCACGTTCTGTGCGCGACGGCACAATTCAAAAGATTCTTCGGTCATAAATGCCCCCAGAATGACTCGCATTTTGATACAGCCCTTTATATTTTTATCTTTATTCTACATGTCCAGCTTCTGTAAAGGGATAAATTCTAATCCAGCATTTTCCTACAATCCTGTTTTCCTTAACCGGCCCAAAAACTCTGCTGTCTCTGCTTTTTTCAGGAATTCTGTTATCTCCAAGAATATATATGCAGCCCTCAGGCACAATCATATCTGAATACAGCGTATTGTCAATATGAGTTTCTTCATTATTTATATAGCTTTCAGAAAGCTGTTTTCCATCTACAAATACCTTTCCGTCACGTATTTCAATATGCTGGTTTTCTTTGGCAATTACACGCTTTACAGCGTATTTTTGCTTTCCCTCCAGGAGTTCAGGTATTTTCAGCACCACAATATCTCCCTGCTTAACTGTACCGAAACGAGGTGTGATGCTCTCGATAATAATAACATTCTGATTTTTAAGGGTCGGCGACATGGAATTACCATTCACGATAGTAAGCCTGCCCAGAAATGTTATCACTGCAAGCCCCAATACAACAGCCGCGGCAATATGCAAAATCCATGCTGATATTTCTTTCAATAAATTCTTATTCACTTTTCTCCACCGTCTTAATGCTGAGTTCCTCAAGTTGTTTATCATCAACTATATCGGGGGCATTTGTCATAAGGTCTGACGCAGTCTGAACCTTTGGGAAAGCAATTACATCCCTTATGTTTTCAGTCCTGGCAAGCAGCATAACCAGCCTGTCAAGCCCAAAAGCCAAACCTCCATGGGGTGGTGTACCATATTTAAAGGCCTCTAACAAGAAGCCAAATCGCTCCTTAGCCTGCTCATCAGTAAACCCTATCAGATTAAACATTTTTTTCTGAAGTTCCTGATTGTGTATACGGATGCTTCCTCCGCCTACCTCATAGCCATTTATAACAATATCATATGCCTTTGCTCTGACTTTTGCGGGATCGGTATCAAGGTATTCAATATCCTCATCCATAGGTGAAGTAAACGGATGGTGTTTTGCAACCCAACGGTTTTCTTCCTCATCCCGCTCTAAGAGCGGAAAATCTGTTATCCAGAGAACATCATATCTATCTTTGTCTATGAGATTGAGTTTCTCTCCTAAAGTCAAACGCAAATGACCCAGAGAGTCACAAACAATCTCATCCTTATCAGCAACAAACAGGAGTAAATCACCTTTTTCAGCTTTTGTTCTCTCTAAAATCTTTGCAGTTTCTTCCTCAGACAAAAACTTTGCAATGGGGGAGCGCAATCCGCCCTCTTCCACAACAATCCATGCCAAACCCTTTGCCTTATAGGTTTTTACTACTTCTCCCAAAGCATCAATTTCTTTTCTTGAAAATGACCCTCCGCCTTTGGCATTAAGAGCCCGCACACTTCCGCCGTTGGCTATTGCGTCACTGAAAACCTTGAACCCCGAACCTTTTGCTAAATCAGAGATATCAATCAGTTCCATATCAAAACGGGTATCCGGTTTATCGGACCCGTAACGCGTCATAGCCTCATAGAAGGTAATCCTCTTAAAGGGCATGGGTATATCAATCCCTAATAGTTCTTTAAATACCCTGTTTATAAAACCTTCATTTACCTTTATTACATCTTCTACATCTACAAAGCTCATTTCAAGGTCGATCTGGGTAAATTCAGGCTGCCGGTCAGCTCTTAAATCTTCATCTCTGAAGCATTTGGTAATTTGCATGTAACGGTCATACCCGGCCACCATTAAAAGCTGCTTGAATAATTGGGGAGACTGAGGCAGCGCATAGAATTTTCCGGGGTGAACACGGCTGGGAACCAGATAGTCCCGGGCGCCCTCTGGAGTACTTCTTCCAAGCACGGGTGTCTCAATCTCATAAAATCCATTCTCATCAAAATAGTCCCGGGCAATTTTTGCGACTCTGTGACGCAACATAAGGTTTCTCTGGAGATCCGGTCTTCTTAAGTCCAGATATCTGTATTTAAGCCTCAACACTTCATTGGCATCAGAATCCTCTTCAATATGAAAAGGAGGTGTTTCACTCTTACTTAGAATTCTTAGTTCGGTGGCAATAACCTCCAAATCTCCGGTAGGCATGTTCCTATTAATTGCCTCCGGGCTTCTGAGTGCCAGAGTTCCTCTGACAGCCAGGACAAATTCACTTCTGACCTGAAGAGCTTTTTCATGCAGTTCCGGATTGGTCTCGCTGTTAAAAACCACCTGCATGATACCGCTTCTGTCTCTTAATGTAACAAAAACAAGGGCTCCCAAATCTCTTCTTCTTTGGGCCCACCCCATTAAAACAACTTCTTTGCCGGCATCTGCAGCAGTAAGCTCGGCACATCTGTGGGTTCTTTTCATCCCCCGTATATTTTCCATAAAAAATCCTCCAATGTAATGTCAGCCTTTATTTTTTACCAACCTGTCAATGAGGGTGTCAAGACTTATATCCTTAACTTCTCCTGTCTTCATATCCTTTAGCTGGGCTTTATTGCTTTCAATCTCATTATCCCCTAAAATCAGCGAATAACGGACACCAAGCTTATCGGCATATTTCATCTGAGCTTTTACGCTCCTGCCCATAATATCTTTAATACAATAAATATTATTGCTGCGAAGCTGCCAGGCCAGTTTTTCACTTACAGGTCCGGCCTTTTCCCCTATTGCGCCAATATAAATATCAGGTGTCTCATGTACGGGAAACTCTATACCCTGGCTGTTCATTTCAAGAAGAAGCCGCTCCACACCAAGAGCAAATCCTATTCCCGGTGTCGGGGCTCCACCGCAGGCTTCAACCAGACCATCATATCGGCCTCCGCCGCAAACTGTACCCTGAGTTCCAATATTCTCTGAAACAAACTCAAATACCGTCCTTGTATAATAGTCCAGGCCGCGTACAATATTTTTATCTATATCATAATTAATATCAATTGCCTCAAGTTTTTTGGTCACCAAATCAAAGTGTTTCCGGCAATCATCACAAATATGGTCCAGAAGGGCTGGTGCATCAATAAGATGCTTCTTGCATGTCTCTTCCTTGCAGTCTATAATACGCATAGGATTTCTATCATAACGTGTTTTGCAGGTATCACACATATCTTCAATTTTATCTGAAAGATAGTTCTTTAATAGTTCATTATATGCGCTTCTGCATTTGGGACAGCCTATGCTGTTTATATTGAGTTTTAAATTTTTTATACCGAGCCTGTTAAAGAATAACGAAAGAATAGATATCACTTCAACATCGGCAGCCGGATCTGCAGCACCCAGCAGTTCAACTCCAAACTGATGGAACTCACGATAGCGACCTTTTTGAACATTCTCATATCTGTAAGCTGTAATCTGATAAAAAAGCTTTACAGGCTGTGGCAATGATGACATTCCATGTTCTATATAGCTTCTTACCACTCCGGCTGTTCCTTCCGGTCTCAGTGTTATGCTTCTCCCACCTTTGTCTTCAAAAGTATACATCTCCTTTTGGACCACATCGGTGGTATCCCCAACTCCCCGTTGAAAAAGCTCAGTATACTCAAAAACAGGGAGACGAATCTCCTTGTATCCAAACTTTTCACAAACACGAGCAAATTCTTTTTCAACATAATTCCATTGGTTTATATCTTCCGGCAAGATGTCCCTGGTTCCTTTAGGCGCCTGTATAGGCATATGTCTTCACTCCTATCGATTCTCCACTACAGCAGAGAAACTTTGCCCTTTAATCCATAGATGTAATTGTAATCATTGGGTTACAAGTTGTCAATAAAAGGTCTGTTTTATAGCCTCACCCGCAGCCAGGCATGTCCGGTGCATTGCGTCTTAAAAGTCTTTGTTCACGACGTTTGATGGCTTCCTGATTCTCCCTGATTTCCTCTTCGGTTTCAAGAATCAATCCGGGAACAGGTTTGGGTTTGTTATTTTCATCAACAGCAACAAAGGTAACATACGCTCTGTTGGTAAATGTTGTTTTCCCAGATAAATAGTTCTCTGAGCAAACCTCCACCAAAACCTCCATAGAGGTTCTTCCAACCCAGGTAAGCCTTGCTTTTAATAAAACCATTTCCCCGACTTTAACAGGTTGTTTGAATTCCACACTGTCAATAGATACTGTAGCTACGATTGACTGTGCATGGCGCGATGCAGCCATAGCTCCTGCCACATCAACCCAATGCATAAGTCTTCCTCCTAACAGATTTCCTAAAATATTTGCATCATTTGGAAGTATCAGTTCCCGCATTTCCACCATTGAATCGGATATTTTCTTTGCTTCCATATATTTACCCTTTTATATTTTTCAAATTTATTTCAAATATATTTACATTATATATAGGCTGGCTAACATTGGCAAACAAAGTATAAAAATACCACAAAAAAAATATATATTATCCTAAGGTTTGATGTATAATTGATTTGAAAATCA
>JAAYTR010000142.1 GCA_012523685.1 Clostridiaceae bacterium
AATGTTGTTGCCACACAGAAAAACTATCACCTTTCCGGAAAAAAACTAATGATTGTCCAACCGGTTGATTGTCAATGTAAAAATGCAGGCAATGAAATACTGGCGGTAGACGGTGTCGGTTGCGGAGTCGGGGAGCTGGTTCTGGCAATTTGCGAGGGTGGTTCAGCCAGAATTGTTACCAAAGCCGAGAACCTTGCACCAATAGATATTGCCATAGCTGGTATAGTCGACAGTATATCTTGTTCCTAATTTAATGACTTTATTAAAAATTCATCAAAAACGTGAGGTGGTACGATGGATATCAATAAACTAATTGAGGAAATCGCAAGAGAACTGGCTAATGAAATGAGTAAAAAAGGTTCTTCCGGCGATTCCTGCAACTCAGCCAGCTACGATGCAAGCTATGCAAAGTATTGTGACCACACCGTATTAAAGCCTGAAACATCACGAAAAACAGTCAAGCAGTTTTGTGATGAGGCTAAAGAATATGGATTTGCTTCAGTCTGTGTTAATCCTACGCATGTTCGATATGTATCAGAACTGCTTAAGGGATCAGGTGTCAAGACCTGCACGGTAATAGGCTTTCCATTGGGTGCAAATACTCCATTTGTCAAGGCAATGGAGACCAGAGATGCTATTGCCAACGGTGCAGAGGAAGTAGATATGGTTATCAATATCGGAGCACTAAAGGACGGAGATTATGACCTTGTTTCTCAGGATATAAAAGCGGTTGTGGAAGCAGCAGCCGGTCAGGCAATTGTAAAAGTAATTATTGAGACCAGCGCTTTAACAGATCAGGAAAAAATAAAAGCTTGCCTTCTCGCCAAAAACGCAGGAGCCGATTTTGTTAAGACCTCGACAGGATTTGGTAAAGGCGGAGCTACTGTCGAGGATGTTCAGCTCATGAAAAAGACAGTGGGAGAAAATGTACAGGTTAAAGCATCTACCGGAATAAACTCTCGTGAGGACGCTGATAAAATGATAAAAGCAGGAGCGGTCAGACTCGGTACCAGCAAGGGGATAGCAATTGTCAAAGGCATTTCCGCACTGGCCTTGAATGTGGCTAAGAGCAGTTACTAATCTGGGTTATTAGTTTTTTAGAAGCTAATTTCAAGGAGGGATGAATTAAATGGATGATCTTGCTTCCATTCAGCAGACACGTGACTTGATTGCAAATGCAAAGGCAGCTCAGAGCTTATTTGCCGGCACTAATCAGAAGGATGTGGACAGAATAGTAGAGGCAATGGCTAAGGCAGGACTCAAAAATTCAAGAAAACTTGCTGAAATGGCTGTTAAAGAGACAGGTATCGGAGTTGTCGAAGACAAGATTAAAAAGAACGAATTTGCCAGCCGCAATGTTTATGAGTATATAAAAGATATGAAAACAGCAGGAATTATAAGAGAGGACAAGGAGAACGGTGTCATTGAAGTGGGAGATCCAATGGGCGTTTTGGCCGGAATAATTCCAACCACCAACCCGACCTCTACCATAATATTCAAGTCAATCATATCTGTTAAGTCACGCAATGCAATTGTTTTTTCCCCTCATCCCAGGGCAGTGGAATGTTCTTATGAAACAACAAGGATTATGGCCGAGGCAGCTGAATCTGCAGGAGCTCCAAAGGGACTGATTAACTGCATACGGCTTTGTACAAAGGAAGGAACCAATGAGCTAATGAGTCACAGAGATGTTGACGTCATACTGGCAACAGGTGGTTCAGCAATGGTAAAAGCAGCATATAGCTCAGGAAAACCCGCATTTGGAGTCGGGCCTGGAAATGTTCCGGCATTTATTGAGAAAAGTGCCGAAATTCCCAAAGCAGTCTGTGATATTATAACCAGTAAATCATTTGATAATGGTACCATTTGTGCGTCCGAGCAGGCAGTTATCACCGATGAGTCCATCGCCAAAGAGGTGGTCAGGGAATTCATAAAGCAGGGTGGACATTTCGTCCTTGATCCAAATGATCTTAAGCTTCTTGAGAAAACAGTCATACAGCCGGGCGGTGGGGTGAATCCTTCAGTTGTTGGGAAAAGTGCGGAAATGATAGCTAAAATGGCAGGTATAAAAGTGCCCGAGGGTACGAGAGTGTTAATTGCTCCTTTGGAAAAGACCGGTAAGGATGCGCCTTTATCCCATGAAAAGCTGTGTCCTGTATTGGCTTTCTACATAGAGAGCAGTTGGCAGGCTGCTTGTGAAAGATCTTTTGAGTTGTTGGAGTTAGGTGGTTTGGGGCATAGCTTGGTTATTCACTCAAAGGATGACCGAATTATAAGAGAATTTGCCCTTAAAAAGCCAGTAAACAGGATATTAGTTAATACGCCTTCATCGTTCGGAGCAATTGGACTATCAACAGGATTACAGCCATCGCTTACCCTAGGGTGTGGAACAAAAGGCGGTAATATAACCTCGGATAATGTCGGGCCACAGCACCTAATAAATAGAAAAAGACTCGCATACAGCAAGGAAGAAGATTCAGACTGTACAAAAAGTGCCGCTGTGTATATCTATTCCCGGGCCGAAGTGATAAAAGCAATATCCGATTGTATAAATGCTTAAAAAGGAGTTTTTATAATAAACATTTAGTTGATTGAGGTGTGAAAAATGCCAAAAATTAATAAATTAAAACAGGAGGTCTTTGTAATGGAAAACGCATTAGGAATGATCGAAACAAAAGGTCTTGTAGGAGCCATTGAGGCAGCTGATGCCATGGTTAAAGCAGCTAACGTAAGGCTTATAGGAAAAGAAACCATAGGCGGAGGATACGTTACTGTAATGGTTCGTGGAGATGTTGGTGCAGTTAAAGCCGCCACTGATGCCGGTGCTGCAGCGGCAGGCCGTGTCGGGGAATTAAAATCCGTACATGTTATTCCTCGTCCCCATTCCGAAGTTGAAAGTATTCTGCCGCAAGCTAAATAGTGTAAGCGAAATTCCGGGTGGTGTATAGGATGAATCAGGATTTATTCAATCAACATGATTTCATAAAACAAATTGTGTATAAGGTTATGAGAAAACTTAAGGTGAATGATGCAGCCGCGATTCATCCGCAACCGTTTCCCATTGGAATTTCAAACAGGCATGTGCACTTATCCAGACAAGACCTTGAAATTCTGTTCGGTAATGGATATGAGCTTAACATGAGTCATAAGATCAGCCAAACCGGCCAGTTTGCGGCCACCGAAACTGTAAATTTGGCCGGTCCAAAGGGCTGTATAGAGAAGGTCAGGATTCTTGGACCGATACGGAAACAAACCCAAGTAGAGATAATGAGAAGTGATAAATACAGGCTTGGAGTGGATCCGCCGGTAAGAGATTCAGGAGATCTTAAGGATTCCGGAGCCATCACGATTATCGGACCAAATGGTTCGGTGCACATTGATGAAGGTTTAATTATTTCCCAAAGGCATTTGCATATGACTCCTGCTGATGCAGCCTTTTATGGTGTAACAGATGGAGAATTTGTTCAGGTTAAAGCCGGTACCAGCAGAGGGATTACTTTTGATAAGGTTCTTGTAAGAGTAAGAGAAGACTTTGTACTTGAATTTCATCTGGATATTGATGAAGCAAATGCCGCAGGGGTCGAAAACGGTGACGGAGCATTTCTTGTAACTTTAAAAAACAAACCTACTGAACAAAATGATATAATAGCCTTGTCACTCGTTACAGAAGACAGGGTACGCCAGGCTTGGAAGGAAAAGAAGCCTCTATATATAAAAAAGGGATCTATAACAACCCCGCTGGCGAAGGATACGGCCAAGGAACTTGGAGTTGAGCTGATTTCTCTTTAGTTAAGGAGTGATTCCATGAGTACTGTCGTTTCACAGGCAGAAATCAAACGTTTTAAAGATAATGAGTGTGCTGTCTTTCCGGTAGGGACTATCATAACACCGTCTGCAAGGGAATGGGCATCTGAACATAACATACGCATATCTTTCGGCGAGCCGGACTCCAATGATAGACTAGATTTTTTAAAAAATACAGTTAATGCAGTATTGAAGGAATTTAGCAACAAGGACCAGAAACCCGATGTTAATGTTCTTTCTGAACTTGTATGCAAATGCTTAAGAGAGCTTGGCTGTAAAGTTTATTAGTTGAAGTTGGCCAAAAGGGGGCAAAAAATACGTGGATTTGAATTTAAAAGGGAAAATTGCAATTGTAACAGGAGGAGGCAGCGGTTTAGGCGCTGCAATCAGTGAACTTCTTGTACAGGAAGGTGCAACAGTAGTCGTAAATTACATCGTTGACCAGTCAAATGTTTTTAAGTTTGTAGACAGTCTTAACGAGAAGTATAACTCAAATTGCATTCCTCTATATGGTGATATTACCAATGCATCGGATATTGATAATATTATTGCTCGTTGCGTAGACATCTACGGGAAAGTTGATATCCTTGTTAACAATGCGGGGGTATGGCCTACTCAATATGTTGAGAATATGAGTGATGAGGAATGGGAAAAAACAGTAAGGATAAACCTGACCGGACCATTTATGTTCAGTAAGCGAGTAGTCAGGCACCTTATTGAACGTAAAAGTCCAGGAAAAATAATTAATATTGTTTCTCAGGCAGCATTCCATGGTTCAACCTCAGGCCATGCACATTATGCATCGGCAAAAGGCGGGCTTGTGACATTTACGGTTTCACTGGCCAGAGAGGTAGCTAAATATGGTATAAACGTAAATGCTGTTGCGCCAGGAATGATGCGAACACCTATGAATAAGAAAGAGCTGGCCGAGAGAGAAGCAGAGTATTTGGAAAGGATCCCGCTTCGTAGGATTTCTGACCCTATTGAGGTTGCATACACTGTGGCCTTTCTTGCTTCCGATAAGGCAGACTACATAACAGGTGCTACTATAGATGTTACGGGCGGTATGCTGATGAGGTAAAAGCATATTTTAATTTAATCTGAAATAAAGAAGGAGGTCTTTATATGATTAAGAATTTTGATTATTTTGTTCCTGTTAAGGTGATATTCGGAGCTGGAAGACTTGAAGATACAGGCACTTATGTCAAGGAATATGGAAAAAAGGCGCTTATTGTAACCACCGGTCCTTTCTTTAAAGAAACCGGTCTGGTTGACAGGCTTATGAAAATACTGGCTAAAAGCGGAGTCGAGTCGGCACACTATTACGACATAAGTCCAAATCCCTTATCGACTCAGGTTGACGCTGGTGCACAATTTGGCCGTGAATTTGGCTGTGATGTTCTTATTGGTCTGGGTGGAGGAAGTGCAATAGATGCTGCAAAGGGTATCGCCGTTGCTATCGGTCACAATGCACCAATTTGGGATTACTGTCCAAGCGGAGATCCCGGAGATTTGACAGCTACAAGCAAAACACTTCCTATTATTGCCATAACAACAACTTCAGGTACGGGTAGTCATATAACCCCTTATGCAGTTATTACCAACCCTGAGACCAAAGAAAAGCCCGGTCTTGGCTCGGACTACACATTCCCGAAAGTGGCAATCGTGGATCCGGAGCTTATGCTCTCAGTGCCACCTAAGATCACGGCAGCAACAGGTTTTGATATACTGGCACATTCAATAGAAGCGTATACAAGCGAAAAATCATCTCCCATAACTGATAAAATGTGTGAGGAAGCGATAAGAATAGTTGGCAGATATTTGAGAAGAGCGGTAGAGAACGGCGGTGATCTTGAAGCGCGTACTGCTTTGGCGTATGCTGATACGCTAGCCGGTTTTTCAATAGCAGTTGCGGTAATTACATTGTGCCATTCGATCTCCCACGCGGTTGGTGGTGTTTGTGAAACAGTACATGGCGAAACACTCGCGGCTATGACACCCCATACTATGAGATACAGCATGAAATTCTGTCCCGAAAAGTATAAAAACATAGGACTATTCTTAAGGGATGAATGCTGCTGTGAGGAAACAGATGATGATTGCAGTCTTGAAGCAAGTGTAAAGGAAGTTGAAAAATTGATTAACGATATAGGCATGAATATACCTCTCAGTAAACAGGGTGTTAAGGAATCGGACTTTGAAGAGATAGCAAACGGGACAATTAAGTATATGGCCGGTGGACTTGATAACGATCTGAGAAAGGCTTCTAAAGATGATATTATAGATATACTCAAAAAATCATTTTGAGAGGTATTACGGTGAAGTATTTATTGGGAATTGATAATGGCGGCACGGTAACAAAAGCTGCAATTTATGATCTGGAGGGCAGAGAACTTGCAGTTTCGGGAATAAAAACGAAGCTTCTTATGCCCTTTCCCGGTTTTACCGAAAGAGACACAGAAGAGCTTTGGAAGGCGAATATTGAAGTAATAAAGGACGTAATTGCCAAATCAGGCGTAGGTGCACATAATATTGCAGGAGTGGCTGTAACCGGCCATGGGAACGGGATGTATCTTGTTGATGAAAGTGGGAAGTCTGTTTATAACGGGATTATCTCTACCGATACAAGGGCTGCTGATATTGTTTCAAAATGGTATAATGACAAAACTTCAGAGCGTGTACGTAAAAAAACTTTACAAGCTATTTATCCGGGACAACCACCTGCTTTACTTGCCTGGTTTAAACAGAACAATCCGGGAATACTTGAAAAGACCAAATGGATTCTATTATGCAAGGATTTTATTCGGGCTTGTCTGACGGGAGAGGTTTATACCGATTATACAGATATTTCGGTAGCAAATCTGATTGATACTGCATCAGGTGTTTATGATATTGAGCTTTTAAAGGAGTTCGGTTTGGAAGAGATAATAAACAAGCTTCCACCCATTAAAAAGTCATCGGATACATGTGGCTATATTACAAAGGAAGTTGCTGCTCTCACAGGTTTACTGGAGGGAACCCCTGTTGCCGGCGGGATGTGCGATATGCATGCATGCGCTATAGCAACGGGTATTATTTATGAGGATCTCTTATGTATTATAGCCGGCACTTGGAGTATAAACCAGTATATCTCGAGAAGTCCGGTAATATCAGATGATCTATTTTTAAGCTCAATTTATTGTGTTGATGGGTATTGGCTTAATATCGAGGCAAGTGCCACTTCGGCTGGAAATCTGGAATGGTTTGTTGATCAGTTCCTTGGAGAAGAGAAACTGATATCCAATCAGCAGGGGATTTCGGTATATGAAGTGTGCAATAAAATAATTGCAGAAACACAACCGGAAGAATCAGATATATTGTTCTTACCATTTCTTCTCGGGACAAACGAGGACCCAAATTCGAAGGCATGCTTTATAGGTATGAATGGCTGGCATACGAAGGCGCACGTATTAAGGTCGGTATACGAGGGTGTAGTATTCAGCCATTTGTATCATATCAATAGGCTTCTTAAATACAGGAAGCATCCCAGATCCATTCGTTTATCAGGTGGTGCCTCGCGTTCAGGGGCATGGGTTAAGATGTTTGCTGATATAACTGGAATAGATATTGAAATCGTAAAAGGAACAGAAATAGGAAGTTTGGGTTCGGCGATTTGTGCAGGTATAGCATGCGGAAGCTTTGAATCATATGAAAAAGCTGTAAAATCAATGGTAAGGCTGGATTATATACAGAAACCCGATTTGTCAAAAAAAGAGATTTATGCCAGAAGATTTAATCTATATAAGAAATCTATTGAAATGCTTGCGCCTTTTTGGAGAATAGCCAAACAGAATTAATTGACGCATGTTATGAATTATGTTTAAATTAATAATATAATAAAACAAATCATATTCAGCAAGGGGATAACGTATGAGTACAAAATTTGATGTTTCATTAATGGTTAAGGTTGCACAAATGTACTATAATGACGGTATGAAGCAGGAGGAAATTGCAGGCAGTCTGTCAATTTCACGTTCTCTTATTTCAATGATTTTGACAGAGGCGAAAGAGGCCGGTATTATACAAATAATCGTTCGGGATCCTCTGAAAAATAACGATGAGCTGGCTGACAGATTTAAAAAAGGATTCAATTTAAAGAATTGTGTTATTATTCCGACCTCCGTTCAGGATGCAGATACTCTGAGAAGGCTTGTAGTGCAGCGGACTATCGAAGTATTTAACAACGAAGTTGAGACCGGAACAGTAGGATTAGCCTGGGGACGTACATGCTATCAGTTTGTGGATTCGTATAAGTCCAATGAGCTAAAAAGAGGCTTCGAAATAGTTTCTCTAATTGGAGGAAGCAATCAGACGGCAGAATATTTCCAGCTCAATGAAATGGTAAGGCTATTTGCTGAAAAACTAAATGGTATTCCTCATTTTATTCATGCACCCGTTCTTGCAGCTTCTAATGAGGAAAAGGAACTTTTTATGAACAGTTCCGCGATGAAGGATGTAAGAGAAAAATGGGAGAGCCTGGATGCATTAGTATGTAGTGTGGGCACTCCCCCAAGTGAAAATCGTGAAAGGTACATTGGTGAATTTGAGATATTTAAGAAAGATAAAAACTTTGCTATAGGGGATATGTGCGCCAGGTATTTCAGTATTAACGGTGAGTTTGTTATAAATGAAGATTATGATCGTGTAATTTCAATACCTGTTGAATGCTTAAAGAAAGCTAAGAAAATAATTTGTATGGCTTCTGGTTTTGAAAAGTTAAGTGCAATAGTAGGT
>JAAYTR010000143.1 GCA_012523685.1 Clostridiaceae bacterium
TAAAAATCCGATAGCAAATTGTTTCACCTCTCAGTTCAAGTTTATTCGCAAGACACAGGGATATTTACAGGAATTTTTCACCGGAGTGCTTGTCTATACATATATTATTTATATGACGAGGGGGGGTTGTTTAATGAAAGAGATTTGGACATGGATACAAGTTGCTCTTACCACTGCCGGTGCTTTTATCGGGTGGTTTCTTGGCAGACAGGATGGCTTTCTTTATGCTCTTATAGCCTTTGTATCCATAGATTATATTACAGGAGTTTTCTGTGCCATTGTAGATAAAAAACTATCCAGTGAAATAGGGGCAAAAGGGATATTTAAAAAAGTTCTAATTTTTGTATTGGTGGGTGTAGCTCATATCATCGACACACAAGTATTAGGCAGCTTCGGGGACACTGGCGGAGCCCTTCGCACAGCAGTAATCTTTTTTTACTTAAGTAATGAGGGCATATCTATACTGGAGAATGCCGGACACATAGGGTTACCGATACCTATGAAACTAAAAGATGTTTTGAAACAAATACATTACCGTGGGGAAAAGGATCAAAATTCCGGTGACAAAGAGAATTGATATGACAACTTTGCGATTTTAAGGAGGCGACAATGAGTAAAAGTGTATATTTAAGCCCTTCCATTCAAGAAGACAATATTGGCTATGGCAATTATGGTACCGAAGAAAAAAGAATGAACGAAATATGCGACGTAACTCAGAAGCATCTGTTAAGGCATGGTCTAACTGTATTCAGGAACAAACCGGATATGACCTTAAAACAGGTCGTAGCAGACAGTAATGCCAAAAATCCGACTATCCATTTTGCAATACATAGTAATGCCTTTGATGGAAATGTTCGTGGCAGCGAGATATATTGTCACCGTTTTGGTGGTGAAGGTGAGCGTTTAGCCAGATTAGTCTATGAAGAGCTTGAGTCTATCACGCCTACCAAAGGAAGGGGTGTAAAGGAAGGCAAGGATCACTTCGGTCCCGGCAAGCCACTGTATGAACTCTCTGAAACCGTGGCTCCTGCTGCTCTGGTAGAAATAGCCTTCCACGATCAGCCCGACGATGCAAAATGGATATTGGAGAACATCGAAAAAATCGGTGTTGTCTTGGCTAAAGGTATCCTAAAATATTTTAACATCAACTGGGTTGATGAAAAGAGTGAACTTGAAGAAGCTGTTGATATCCTGGCTAAAACAGGCTTCATACTCTCCCCTCAGTACTGGAAAGACCTTGCTGTACCAGGGCGTACAGTCAGTGGAGAATATGCAGGACTTCTAATAAAGCGAGTTGCTTCTTTCATCAAAGTCGTGCTTGACGGACTTAATAAATAACTTTGTGATTCTTGAGTGTCAAGGGGACGGTTCTGGTGTCAATAGAACCGTCCCCTTGACACCAAATTCTATGAATATTAGTTCAGATATCTTTTAAATTATTTTATTAATTTGTTCTCCGTCAAGCCAGGCGTAGATATTTTCAAATGTAATTTTCGCACGCCTTATCATTGATTCATGCGTTGCAAATGCCACGTGGGGCGTTAATATAGTGTTTTTCGCTGAAAATAAAACATGGTCCAATGGCAGAGGCGGTTCAGTTTCAAAAACATCAATTGCTGCCCCTGCTATTTTTTCTTCATTTAAAGCTTTAGCGACAGCATCAATTTCAATAACTTCACCTCTGGCACAATTAATTAATATAGCATTAGGCTTCATTAGTACAATATTTTTACTGTTGATTAAAAAACGGGTTTCTTTGTTTAATGGTGTATGAAGTGTAATAATATCACTGGCTTCGAGCAGTTCATCCAGTGAAACATATTTAATCCCAAGCTTTTTACCTTCTTCTTTAACAGTTGTACTATAACCTAATAGATTACATCCAAATGCCTTTAATAATTCGGCTGTCCTTAGACCAATAGCTCCTGTTCCAACAATACCAACAGTTTTGCCGGATAATTCAGAGCCTACCAAACCACCTTTTGTTTTTCCTTCTCTGACTGCTGTATTACACTCCACCAGATTTCTTAGCTTACTGATAATCATACCAATAACCAGTTCCGCTACAGCTTGAGTACTGTACCCGGCTGCATTGGAAACCTTAATATTTTTGCTCTTGCAGACTTCAATATCAACATGGTCAACCCCTGTAAATGCTACCGATATGAATTTTAAATTTGGCGCAGCTTTAATAACTTCTCCCGGTAACGGGTTGTTGGCAATGATTATGGCATCGGCATCACCTATACGGTCAATCAATTCATTCACATCATCTGTAACTGAATCATAGGCTACAAATTCATATTCTCTATCCTTTAACCCTTTTGATAAATCCTCAAGGGTTTCATTGTTTATTGCTAATGGTTCTAACATTACTATTTTCATTTTATACCTCCAAATTACCGAATCTTTCCGTCTCCTGTTATTCCCACAGATAACTTGTCATAGTCAATGACCCCAGTTCACAGGATTTATTAAAAACACTGACCTTGTCATTTTTATCTGATGCTCCAAGCACATACAGTAAAGGATAAAAGTGATCTGGAGTCGGTACCGCATGCTTTGCTGCGCTGCATTTTTCATTGTATTTCAGAATGCCATCATGATTCCTCTTTATAATATTATCGTATATATATTCGTCAAATTCGTATGCCCAATCAAATCCCTTGCTTCCCATATGCCAGTCAACTAACCTTAAATTATGAACTATGTTCCCCGTTCCGAATATCAGAACGCCTTTTTCTCTTAAGCTTTTTAATTCTCTGCCTATTTTGTAATGAGCCTCCGGGGGAGCGTATGCATCGATACTTATTTGAAATACAGGTATATCCCTGAGCGGATACATATGAATTAAAACCGACCATGTCCCATGATCAATTCCCCAGGAGTTGTCATATTCCGTTTCCTTTGAAATCAGCTCCTTAGCAATCTTTGCAACACCCGGTGAACCCGGGGGATTATATACAACTTCATACAATTCCTTTGGGAAACCATACATATCATATATAGTTTCAGGTGCTTCATCATTCATTATTCTTGTACCCTTTGTATACCAGTGAGCTGATATTGATATAATAACTTCCGGCTTTGGTATCCTTCCTGCGATATCCCTCCAGGTTCTTGAGTAATCATTGATTTCAATGGCATTCATTGGCGATCCATGTCCTATAAATATAACTGGCATCTTTGGCATAATATCTCACACCCCTTTTAATTAATATGCCCTCACTTGTTCAGAGCTTTTCTCACTATCTCTTTTATAACCGGCAGAACATCACTTTCATACCATGGGTTTCGTTTAAACCACCCGATGTTTAACGGCGAAGGATGAACCAAAGGCAGATATTCCGGCAGATAGTTTTTGAAATTTCTCACTGTCTCAGTTAAATTTTTTTCCCTTCTCTTATTTAGATAGTATCCCTGAGCATAATTTCCAATAAGAAGTATCGTTTCTATATCTGGCATTTCTTTTAGCAGCAGTGGATGCCATTTTTCCGCGAATCCTTTTCGAGGAGGCAAATCTCCATTTTTGGCTTTACCCGGGTAATAAAAATCCATAGGCAACTGAGCAATACGGTCAGTCTCATAAAACTCTTTCCGTGTTACTCCCATCCACTCCCGCAGACGGTCCCCGCTTAAATCATTCCAAAACAACCGGGTTTCTTCCGCTTTTCGTCCCGGTGCCTGTCCTACTATGGCTATACGGGCATTTTCAGATGCTTTGAATAAGGGCTCAATTCCCCTTTCTGTATAGGATTTATTCATAGCATCAGCCATTATTTCTTGTTTTATATTTTCAAATACTGTCACAATAAACACTTCCATTTATTCTCGTGAATAAGTTAATTTATTATTACCCATATTTGCGCGTTTGATATAAAAAAACAAACTATGCCTTTAATTCGTTGAAACACAGTCTGTTTTTTACTATAATGATTATGTCAATTATATGTTCCGGAGGGTTTGTAATGGCTTGTAACAATACTGTAAATTGCACTTGTACATATACTTCATGTTCTCGTCATGGCAAATGCTGTGAATGCGTTGCATATCACCGCAGAAGCGGAGAGGTTCCAGGATGTTTCTTTTCCAAATCTGCTGAAAGGACTTATGACAGGTCAATTGCTAATCTATACAGAGATTATATGAACAGGTAAAGTTGTATACTCATGCCATTAAATAATTGATCTGGTCTGATTCACATTACATCACATCCAAAATGGAACCGTCCCATTAAAAGATGATTAGAGGTAACGTTGGGAAAAAGGGAGTCATTTGCAAGATTGCCGGATAAGGTTAACCCCCTTTTCCCTATTTGAAAGGCAAAA
>JAAYTR010000144.1 GCA_012523685.1 Clostridiaceae bacterium
ACAGGGATATTGAATTTATAATAGAAGAAGTATTGCCTGTGGTGAAGGCAGATTACATCTTATTAAAGCAGGTTGTTAATAATATTTTGTCCAATTCAATAAAATTCACCCGGCAAAAAGAAAAAGCCGTTATAACTGTTAAGTGTGAAAAAGATGAAAATGATTATCGGTTTACAATCAGGGATAATGGTGTCGGCTTCGACATGAAATATGCTTCAAAGCTTTTTGGCATTTTTCAGAGAATGCATACTCAAAATGAATATGAAGGCTCGGGAATAGGATTGGCTACTGTAAAAAAAATTATTGATAAGCATGGCGGACAAGTCAATATAAGCAGCGTCGAAAATGAAGGAACCGTTGTAAGCTTTTCTTTGCCAATACAACAATAGAAGAAAGGGGCCATAATAAATGAAGAAGATAATTATTGCCCTGTTAATAATATTATTTATTATTTCTGTTTTTACAGGTGTATATTTGATTGATAAGGCTTTTCTCCCGCATAATATTGATATTAACCAACCAGTAACTAACAATCAGGACAATCACCAGGGATTTTTAGCTGATGATTTAGAAAATCTTATAACAGTTGGCATTTATAACAGCGGTTATCTTTATCATGAAAGCCATGATCACGGCATTAATAAAGATGTAGTCGAAGAATTATTCCGAAGAATGAAGCAGGACTATAAAATAGAAATACTGCCCCGGGTCAGAATTTCATCAATGATTTCCGAGGGGCTGCTTCATATGGGTGTTTCCACGATAGAAACGCCTGAAAGAGCAGAATATTCCTATTTTGTCCCATATTTTTCAGAGAAAAATGATGTACTGGTTCGGAGTGATTCGGGTATTTCAACTGAGGAAGAGCTCTTGCAGCGCAGGGATATCAAGGTTGGTATAGTAAGAGGATATTACTATGGCGAACATTATATGGAACTAATTGAAAAGCTGGAAGAGAGAAAAATGATTGTTCAGGCAAGAGATACCGAACATCTTTACAAAATGTTGAACGATGGATGGATACAAGTAACCTTCAATTTAGCGTCAAGTTACCTGTTTTATATAGATACATACAGCATTCAGGGGATAAATATCTATGATTGGGCACCAGAAGAAGAGCCACTGGTAAGAAGTCTTGTATTTAGTAAAAAATTTTTTTCACCCGATGATATCACAAAATTTCAACAGACCATTGATGAAATGAGGGAAGATGGAACGCTGTATAATATTTTTTCTAAATATATTCCTGAAGATAATGCAGGAAGGATGTGTGAACAATTTTGGTGCAAAGATTAATGAACAGAATTTCCATTAAAAGGATAGGATTGGCACAGAAGCTTTCTGGCATGGTTTTCTTATTGGGTATTTTAATATATATACCCAGCATAATTCTTGGCGCTGTTACAAACCTGAATCGTATAAAAACCGAGCTTGCAGATTATAAGCAGGGAGTTGAAATGCGGGTTCAGAATGCATTTGAACCTGCTATCTGGAATTATGATATAGAATCGTTAAGAAAGCTTATTACCCTGGAGCTTAATAACGAAAACTTAGAATCGGTAAGAGTCAGTACAGAAGAAATAAGTCTGATATGGTTGTCTTCAAAAGATGGTGAAGTAGTTGACGAAACAGTAGCTCCTCAAGGAAAATACATAGAAAAAAAGGTCATTCCTGTTTACAGAATGGATGAACAAGAGCGGATAATCGCATATGCAACCATTTGGTATGACTACTCCCCGATAAGACAGGAGTATTTTAAGCAGCTGATACATGATTTATTACTGGTGGGAGCTATTTTTTTGACTATTAGTGTAGCTGTTACCATATCAAGCTATGTAAGGCTCGTGCGTCCTCTTGAAGTAATAAGGAATAGCATGATTGAAGCAGGTAAAAGCGCATCAGTTGGAAGGAAAAAACTAGGGAAGGCCAGATTTAACAGGGCTTTTTCTGAGATAAAGACCATGGCTTTGGACATGGAAAATATGTTTAATGAAATAGAAGAAGCTAATCAAAAGATAAGAGAAAATGAAGCGCAGTTCAGAGCTTTTTTCAATCAGGCTGGTGTCGGTGTTGTCCAGGTAATTGCAAATAGCGGAGAATTAGTAATTGCAAATCAGCGCTATTGTGAAATTGTCGGTTATAGTGTAGAAGAGCTGAAAAATATGACATATACTGACATAACCCATGAGGAGGATATTAAAAATCAGATTATTATGACTGAAAAGCTTATAAATGGTGAAATAGA
>JAAYTR010000145.1 GCA_012523685.1 Clostridiaceae bacterium
CAAAGGATATTGGCACAGAACAAATTATAGAAATGATTAAAAACACAAAGAAATCCATAGAAAACCCTGATGATTTTTTCGCTGAAAATAAAGAAGTACTTGAGCAATATCTGATATATAAGAAATCCGATGAATATAAAAATTCACCGGCATATAAAATCATGGAACTAATCAAAGAGTTTAATAGTATAAGCGGATACAATGATATATTTATCCCTGCGTTAAAAGAATTAAGCCCCTCATATTCGGAATACTACCAGCAATTGGAGAAGGCAAATGAAAAACTTCTAGAGCGGTATCCTGAAATCGGGAAAATGAGTGATTGAGCAGAATTATAGTCGCATAAATATGCTAACTGTGAAAGGTGCCATGAGTGATGTCAACTGACGCAAGCGGAGCGTGGACTGCGGAGCTAAGCGACTTGAATCCTAGCGAATTCACGGAGCAGCGCAGTTGACTCACTCTACAGGAATCTCTAATACTAACACAAATTTCTTGCCTTTACAGTGTCAAGAGAACCGTCCCTCTGACACTCTCGCCGTCCCTCTGACACTCCTCTGACACTCCTATGGCCTAATCCTCAAAGACAGTCGTCATAATCTCGCCGTCCACGCAGTCAAACTGAACAGGGTCGGAATAGGCATAGTTGCCCATGGCATCCCACATCTCAAATTCCATACAGTAGGTACCGTCAAAGAGAGGTCTTTCGGAAAAAGCTGTGTTTGCCGTAACGGTAATTGTATCTACCTCATAATCTTCAAATTCGTCTTCACCAGAGTAGGATGCAATCTTCCATATAGTAGTAACCTCGTCACCTGGCTTAAGAAGACGCAGTTCCTTGTCAGCCATTCCGTTATCGTCGATACCTTTCCGGGCGCCAAGAATAATCCATGTATCATCATTAAAGTCATAAACAATCTTAAGGTTGTATTCCTCGCCGTTTAACAGCACCGGTACTGAGTAAAGATTATAATCCTCCCCCTCTTCACTCAGTTCCATATATACCAGACAGTCATCGATAGCACCCCATACACCACGGAAGTTATCATAGAATATACCGTTGTCCCAGTCAGCGACTATGTCATTGTCTGTACCAAGCAACATCATCATGTCACTTTCCTCTTCTATATAGTATAGTTGTACTCCTATACCTACCAGGATGTCTTGTGCTTCTGGTCCCAGTTCTAAAAAGGCAGTACCTTCGTCATCCAGATCCAGAGGTGCACCGTCCCAACCTGCTGTAAGCAGATTGCGAATTTCTGGTAGATCTGTAAAATCAAAATCCATGTTAGCGACATATTCCTGACCGGTTTCATCCAGTTGTCCGGTAAGTGCATAGGTAAAATAATGCTTAAATGCTGTGTCTATACCAATGGCTTGATATGCTGTAATATCATCGACATCGCCGTTATAGCTATAATAGCAGGAAAGGCCACTTGCTCTGGAGCGGTACGGTCCTCTCACCTGATAAATAACACATTCATCCAAAGCAGCGAGTACATGCTCAGCCGATTTCATTATGCCTGCATTCTGTCTTGCCAAATCGCCTAAATCAACCATATTGGTGTAGCCTTGCTCCCTGGTGTTGCCTCCGTAGTTCTCGCTCTTATAGGCGGCACGAGCAAATTCGGATAAGAAGGCTGCGTCCTCCATTACCGCAGCAAGACATTCAGCACCAAAAATATCATAAGCATCTATCAGTGGTCCCACTTTTGTCAGGTCTGTCACCGATAGGGTAATGTCTTGCTCGGTGCCTTCATCCTCACATCCTGCATAATAACTGTCGCAGATAACCTTTCCCAAAGCTGCTCCGTCAATGGCAGGATTGGCAGCCAGCGCACCAATCCACTCAGAGTAGTCCCAGCCGTTAGCAGGCTCCAATTCCTCGGATGCAACCAGGTATTTTGCTATACCGGAAAAAGTTGCCGCAACGTCTATTGTTGCCATGAGACAAGTGTCAAAGCCGATAATCTCTATAGGCGGGTATTCCTCCGATACGTCCCATACACCGGCAAAAGCTTCATACATTTCGTCAAGAGTCAGGGAATCATTATCGAATAACTCATCAAATTCAGCACCGGAAACCGAGCCTCCTCCGTGATTCCAGAATAGCACCGCTATTTTGTCCGCTGGATAGTTTTCGTTCGCAAAACTAAGAAAATCGTAGAGCGTCTGCTTTTCGCCCATGTTTGCCAGGGGCAATTCATCCACCAGTTCCAAACCATCGCTGTCATAAACAAACCGCTGGAGCTTGGATGGGTCAACAAAATCGTTATGCCACGTATTAGCTCCACCCGTTTGGATAATGACTTTCACATCTTCCGGCAAGGTGACCTCCATAAGTTCCTCCAGATCGTCAGTAGCAAAACCGCTTTCAGATTCCAGGTCACTCCCGCAGAGATACCAATAGATGACCCAGTCGCCCGAATCAGTAGAATTGGATTCAATTGACTGTTTCGATTTAGACATAGGTTTAGATTCATCTTCTTCCCATTCATCTTCGGTACCGCTACATGCAGCCAGAGAAAAAATCATGCTTAAAACCAGAAGACAAGTAATTAGTTTTTTCATGTTTAATATTAATTTTGCACCGAAATGTGAGTGGTTTAAATTGTAATTCGAAAGTTGCCCAGAAGTATTCTTTTTAAGTAATACTCTTCCTTCCATTTTTACCTCTCCTATAACTATGTGTGTAAATAAAGAATATCTGTCTTCTCAGATTAATATCTGACTGAATTTAATGAATATTAAATTTATTATTTTATCTTTCCCATGTCTGTCAATAAACGCTATTATAAGCTATATTATTCGCTTTTTATCTATATTTAGTATTTTATAATTAATATTACCAACAAAATAAGAGTATTAAACAAAAAACTTTTGGGACAAAGGGAGTAGGGGACAGCCCTCGACTCCCTTTACTAAGCGCTAGCTAAGAATTTTTAAGGTGACATTAAGAGCCTTCACTTCGTTCAGGATGATAGGTAGTAGCTCCGGATGGCGACAAAGAAGCGGGTTATTTAAGTGTCAGAAGGACCGTCCCCGTGACATGCACCCGTGACATGACACTACTCGTGACACTATGAAGCCGCAGGGTAGCATTCGCTCTCTGCCGGCTGACGGACTATTTACTATCTTTCCCTCTACTATCATTTCGGAGGATGCTCCGCCGTCTAAATTAACGGCATCTTTAACTCCTAAATCAAGAAGCTTTTGTCCCAGTTCCTTGCCGGTAAGTCCGTCGCTTAATCCCTTTTGTCTGCCGTCAGCTACAAGAAGCACCACCGTCCCGTCTTCTTTTATCCCTACCGCCGTGCGTGGAACGCGGGTCTGCATGGTTCCTACCCATACGTCCTTTTCGGGAGCAACATTCTCGTAATCCTTAAGAATCCAGCTGCCGCACTCATAGGCCCATTTATAACCGGTGAAGCTTTTTTCGCTATTATAAATATCATACTTAAGCTCAAGGTTCATACCCGGCTTTACAAGCTCTTCAAGTTTAGCTTTTGCTTTATTCCCTATGGCGCTTATTAAAAATCCGTCCTTTGGAATTTCAAAGGATTTATTTCTTGAAATGAGGCCTCTGACCTCGCCATTGGAAATTACCGCATTTAAGTGATTTACGTCAAGCCTGTTCCCGGCGCCGTATGAAGGTGTAAAAACATATATGCCTTCCTTTTTGGAATAGCGGTTATAAAATAGATTATCTAAATATATGCCGTCGCCTTCTACCCAAACCCTGCTTGTAGCGTCCTCTATATAAGCATTTTCTTTATCCAGAAACAATACCGGAAAATTTCCCGAAGCAGCGGTATAGAGCTCACCTTCCATTGCGAACAATCCGCCCAGCATGCCGTTGGAGTGAGAAAATCCTGCATTTACAGCCGCTTTTGCCTGCCATGTGTCATACATCACACTTAAATATTCATAACCGAATAATACTGTTTTGTGGGATAAAACCGGTCTGAAAACAAGCTCCGGATTAGAAGGATTAAGCTCCAGAACATGCATTGAAAGATTAAAATCAGGGTTGTTCCCGGTAATATTGTAATATTTATAAAGAGGCTCCGGTTCTGCAGATTGAGTTGGAGTGGGTTCAGGTGTGGCAGTAGACGAGGCAGCCGGCTCCCCGTTTTTTTGCTCATTACATAGGTTATGCCCGTCCTCAGCAGAAATTTTTCTTGCTATGGCAGGGCATAAAATCCAAAGAACTGATATTGATATTATTAACAAAACCACAATGGATAAAATCCTATTCTTCAACGGTTTCAGCTCCGTCCGCTTTGATCTGGGGTTCACCGCCCTCTTCCATATCGGTCCGATTAGTATCGGAATCCTCTTCTATAGCGGAACCTGCATTGATTGCGGCATTCTCATCTGCTTTCTCAATTTTATATGCCTTGTCCATTTGAGCACTGAGCTGCCTGTACATCATATCAGAGAGCCCTACACCCCTGTGGCTGCTTCTTTCCATGAGAGTCTCATCCAGCATATCCTCAAACATAGCCCGGGCACTGCTTTTTTCTATGAACCCGCTTTCGGGGACTGTCGCTTTCATCTGTTTATACAGTATTTGCAGCATAATCGACTCAAACTCATCACACGCATCTTTGAGTTTTTTCTTATCACCTTCATCAAAAGCTTTCTTAAGAATACTTTCGAATTCGGCGGCATCGGTCTGAGCCTGATTGCTTTTTATCTGATCTGTATAATTAAGCTGTCCAAATCCTTCAATTTTCATACTTTATCCTTTAAATAGCCGGGTTCGCATCAGTCAGCCTGCGAAAACCGTTATCTTCTGATATTATTTGCTGTCTGCAACATCTCATCCGATGTGGTAATAGCCTTGGAATTCAGCTCATATGCTCTTTGTGCAGTTATGAGCTTTACCATTTCCTCTACAACCTGAACGTTCGAAGCTTCTAAAAAGTAATTTCGAATAGTACTGGGGTTCTCGGTTTCAAAATCAAGCAAAGGTTCGCCTGTAGCTGAATTACTTCTGTACAGATTTCCTCCTATGGCTTCAAGACCCATGGGATTTTCAAACTGGAACAGTCCTATGTACTGGCCTGTAGGAAGAGAAACCCCTGTCTCGACATCTCTGTAAGTAATTTCACCCGATGGCTGGATTTCGTAATTTGCCATATCTCCGTCAAAATATATCTCCATGCCATCCTGATCAAGAACCGGGTAACCCTTGGAATTGGCAAGCATTTTTCCCTCGTCCGTCATGGATACTTTAAAGCTGCCGTCTCTGGTATAATATATGTTTCCGTCGGCTCCTCTTACAGCAAAGAATCCCACACCCTCAATTGCCATGTCAAGCTTATTGCTGGTTTGCTCCAGATTCCCGGAAGAAAAATCTCTTGATGTAGCTCTGGCAACAACGCCGTGCCCTACTTGCAAGTTTACCGGTCTCTGGGCGTCTTCGGCTGAATATGCTCTTTGCATCGAAACATACAGAATATCCTCAAATTCAGCCTTTTCTTTTTTATAGCCTATTGTGTTAACATTGGCCAGATTGTTTGATATAGTGTCAACATTAAATTGCATGGCCTTCATGCCTGACGCTGCGGTCCACAGTGATCTCATCATAGGTTTTCACCTTTTTTATTCC
>JAAYTR010000010.1 GCA_012523685.1 Clostridiaceae bacterium
GAAAGAAAAATGGCTGAACAAACATTAAAGCTTAATCAGGCAAGAGAGCAGATTATTAAAGCTTTGGCCCAAAGGCTTGATAAAGATTATAAAACATTAACTATAGCGGAGCTCAGGACACTTTTAAAAGATCCATACAGCACACAGCTGAACGAAATCCAAACAGAAATGACAGAACTATTAAGAAAACTTTCTGCACGGAATGAGATTAATAAAAAGCTGATTGAGAATGCAATAAAATTCCTGGATTTTAATATTCAGCTGTTAGCAGGTCCGGACCCCGCATCATCAACGTATGGAAAAGGCGGGCTGGAGGTTTCATCAAACAACAGCCGGAGTATGTTTGATTACAAGTATTGAGAACAGGGGGTAAAATATGTCCATAAGTTTTTTTGGATTTGATACGGCAGTATCAGGTTTGTCAGCAAATCAAAAAGCACTTGAAGTCACAGGTCACAATGTGGCTAATCTTGGCACCCCCGGTTTTTCAAGACAAAGTGCAGTTATGGCTTCAGCAGTAACCAAGAGATATGGAAACTGGTATGTAGAAATGGGCGTTGATATACAACAAGTCCGTCAAATTCGCCATACCTTTAATGATAATATATATCGTGCAGAAAGTAATAATCTGGGTTACTGGGAGAGCAGGAGCAAAGCTGTAACGGATTTGGAATCTATTTTAGGAGAGCCCATTCAAAAAGGATTTCAGGTTGCTCTTAATAATTTCTGGGATTCTTTCCAGGAACTCAGCAAAGCTCCGGAAAGTCTTACTATAAGGGCTTTAGTTAAACAAAGGGCAGACTCGCTTGTAAACTATCTTAATCAGGTGGGAAGTCAGATTAACAAGCTTCAGAACGATTTAAACACAGAGATAAAAGCCCGTATTGATGAAGTAAATGATATAACAGAAAAAATAGCAGCACTTAATGTAAAGATTATGAGTGCAGAGGCCGCAGGGAATCTCCCGAATGACTATTATGATCAGAGAAATGAGTTATGTGACAGGCTTTCTAAACTGATAGAGGTTGAAACATGGGAAACACGGGACGGAAGCATGGATATTCTGGTCGGTGGATATTTTCTTGTGAGCAAAGGAGAACAGAAAAGACTGGTTGCAGCCCCAAATGAAGATCTGTCACATTTTTATACACCAATGGTTGAGTATGCGGGAGGAGATATCCCTATTAATGTAGGAAAGGGTATTATTAAAGGTTTACTGGAAGCAAGAGGTGAGGTAAGCGGGGCGAAGGGAAGCTATGATAATGGTTCGCCAAATACTACGGCGGATATTATTATAGCTGTTAATTCTTCCGTTTCTGGTTCCGTTGATGTTGACGATGTGGAGAAAGCATTAGTTGATGATTTAAAAAGCAGAGGCATAGATTATAATGTACGCTTGATATACTTCAATGATTTTGAAAATGTAATAGATGAGGCAAATTCGTATGTTGACGGAGTTAATAAATACCTTATGGTCTTCACAAACGAAAGCATCGGGGCGGATACAGACACTGTTAAAGAATATATTAAAAAATTAAATGACCAAGGAATAATGATGTCGGTTTCAACCACGGTTCCTTCAGACTGGGATGCTATAGTAGCTCAAACCGGAGGAAAATGCTATGATGCTTCTGCAATACCTAATCCGGTTGTTGAACCTAATTCATCTGATCCGGATTATGAATCAAAATATGCGGAATATGTTAAATATATGGATTCAATTACAAAACTCATGCAGCAGGCATCGTCGGATATTAATTCTGATGTAAATAGAAAAATGTCAACCGTATCCGATGATCTTAATATTATTTCATCAGTAAAAAAACAGTTAAATGCTCTTATCAACATAATGGCAAGAGAGGTTAACAGACTGCATCTGTCGGGGAAAACGCTAAATGGTGCTGACGGAGGACTCTTTTTTGAACCCATAGAACCCAATCTACCTATAGAGTTAGGAAATATAAAAATAAGTGATGCATTGAAAGATTTAAATAATATTGCTGCTTCCAGCACAGATGCCAATGGTGACAATCAGATTGCACTGGCAATAGCACGCTTGAGAAACAGTAACCTCATGACCGGTAACAAAAAGATATTGAGCCTTGATACCTACTATCAGAACATTATTCTGGATTTAGGGAACAAGGGATATGAAGCAAGTACAATGGCAGAAAGCTACAGAAATCTCGTATCCCAGGCTGATGCCAATCGTCAGTCGATTATGGGCGTTTCTCTTGATGAAGAAATGACCAATATGATTAAATATAAATTTGCTTACAATGCAAACGCAAAAGTTATTGATGTTGTAAATCAGATGCTTGAGACAATTATGTACAGAATGGGTGCAAGATAAATAATAATTATTCACAGTGAAATACATGCATTCTTAGCAAAATGCATTGTTGTTCTGAGCGGAACGTAACCCCACTGTCATCCTGAGCGGAGCACAGCCCCCCCACTGTCATCCTGAGCGGAGCACAGCGTAGTCGAAGGATCTTACACATTAACCAATAAGATTCTTTACTGACACTCAGAATAACAAATAATGAAGGGTCAGGTGATTTAATGAATAACACAACATATATGGGTCTTGAAATAGCCATGCGGGGCCTCTATTCTTCACAGCGTGCTATGGCAAATATAGCCCATAACATAGATAATGTGAACACTCCCGGATATTCCAGACAGGTAATAAATCAAACCTCAGCACGCCCGCTGCTTGTGGCGAACGGAGCGGGTATGCTGGGCATGGGTTCAGATGTTGTTAGTGTTGACAGGATAAGGGATGTATTTTTAGACGAAAAATATTGGAGTGAGGCTCAATATCTCGGCGAATGGAGCGTAAAGGCCACCATAATTGAGGATATGCAAACAATATACAACGAGCCCAGCGACAATGGATATACAAAAATTATCAGTGATTTTTACAGTGCGCTTCAGACCCTTACAACTGACCCGTCAAGTCTGTCAACCCGCGCTATGGTCAAAGAAAAAGGGGTTGCTGTTGCAAAGTATTTCAACAGTGTTGCCACTCATTTTGATCACCTTCAGGAAGATCTTAATAATATGGTCAACGCCAAGGTGGAAGAAATAAATAATATTGCAGACCAAATAAAGGAGTTAAATCTTCAGATATATCACTTTGAAGTTATGGGGAATAAAGCTAACGATCTGAGAGACCGCCGTGGGTATCTGGTAGATAAGCTGTCAAGATTAGTTAATTGCAGCGCATATGAGATCGAAACCGGACTTAAGCTCCCTAATGGAGAAAAAGAAACCCGCTTTGTCGTAACTATCAGTGGGAAGGCTTTGGTGGACCATGAGCAGGCAGTCCACCTGAAGTGTGAAAGCAGAGAGACAAAGCTGAATGAAGAGGATATAGAGAATTTATATGAAGTATCGTGGGCAGATGGGAACAAGTTGCAGCTAAAATCCGGAGAACTGAAGGCATATATTGATATGCGGGACGGTAATGACGGAATAATGGGCTCTGATGGGAAAAACACCCCGGATTGCAAAGGTATACCCTATTACCAGAGAAAAATGAATGAATTTGTAAGAACCTTTGCAATGTCATTTAATGAGGGCATTGTGGATACCGACGGAGACGGTGTTCTTGATAAAACAGAAGGTCATATTGACGGATATACATTAACAGGGACTGATCCTTCAGGAATCCGGTTCTTCACTATGTTGGATAGCTACGGGAAGTATATGTCCAGTGAGGATTTTGCAAACCAGGCGTTAGCTTACGCAGATAGAATGGGCATAACTGATGATCCAGCGACTACTGATTTGGACGAAAAGCTTATTGCGGGCTATCAAACTTTGACAGCACGAAACTTTTCCATCAGCTTCGATATTGAAGATGATCCAAGTGAGAACATATCCGCGTCTTCTGCTCCGGGTGAAGCAGGGAACAATGAAAACCTCAATAATCTGCTGGCAATGCGTCATAATACGTATATGTTTATGGAGGGTGCGCCCGAGGACTTTATTAAGACGGTTATTTCCTCGATGGGTGTTGACGGCCAACAATATAATCAATATCTGGATATTCAGGAGGGAATAACAACTCAATTAGAAAACAGGCGCCATTCAATATCCGGAGTATCCTTAAATGAGGAAATGACCAACCTTGTTAAACATCAGCAGATTTACGGAGCGGCTGCC
>JAAYTR010000146.1 GCA_012523685.1 Clostridiaceae bacterium
AAGGTGCTGTCTCAAAATACGAAAAGTGTAATTCTGAGACAGTACCTTTTTTTATCTGTATTGTCATTTATAGAACCTTAACAACATCATATACAGAATTCAGGACCAGCCAGTTTTGAGGGAAGTAACTGTTTATTGTCCAATAACTGATTCCGCCTAACCTGAACTCGTTTGCAAGTGTGAGTTTGGCAAGAATGCTTCTGGCATCTTCAAACCAGACCTCATGCTCTCTCCCGTTTGAGTCATAATACCTGAAAAACGGTGCTTGTGCTATTGGGTCATAACTGATGGCTGCACCGACATCATAAGCTAAATTAACTGCACCTACATTAGTTATTGTTTGAGCAGCGGTTCCTTCTTCAAATGGCAGAGTCCAATTATACCCGTAATTGGGAATGCCCATGAATATCTTCTGACGAGGTATTGCAGTAACAGCATAATTTAGTACTCTTCTGACCTCATTAATTGGAGCTACAGCCATGGGCGGACTATAGGTATATCCCCATTCATAAGTCATAATTATTACATGATCAGCCAGCTCTCCGTGCACAGGATAATCATGGGCTTCATATAAAGTACCTTCCTGTTCGGCAGATATTTTAGGGGCAAGTGCGGTTGTAATACTGTATCCTAAAGGACGAAGTCTTGCTACAACCTTTCTTAAAAAATTATTATAGTTTTCCCTGTCACTCGGATAAACGTACTCAAAGTCAATATCAAGCCCGCTGTAGTTCTTTTCCTCCAATATACGCACAATGTTATCCAGAAGAGTATCCTGAATAGCTGTGTTTCCAAGTATTGTACTTGCTAAATCACTGTCAAAGCCACCTTCTTCGCCGATGTTTGTAATAACCATTAAAGGAGCAACTCTGAAGGAGCGGGCAGCCTGTATAAGTGGTAAATCATCTATAGTATCCAGGCTTCCGTCTGTATTTACCTGATAACTGAATATACTTAAAAAAGTCAGGTTTGGTAATGTTTTTCTGAGTACTTCCATATTAATATTCGGAAATGCGTAACCATTAACTTGTATAGGACCGAAACGGATATCTCTCTGAGGTATCGTTATCGTCTGCCCTATCTGCAAAAATGCAGGATTTGTTATTTGCGGGTTGGCATTGATGATGTCGTTTATACGTACCTGATACTGCATAGCAATAAGATAAAGAGACTCTCCCCTTCTTACTGTATGCTGCCTGGCGCCCTGTAAAATGACCAGAGTCTGTCCTGGAACAAGTTGATTAGGATTCTCAAGTTCATTGTCCGAAACTATTTTTTGCCACGATACACCGTACTGATTTGCGATCGAATAAACACTTTCACCTGATTTAACTACATGAATTTCCATGGTTTCACACTCCAAAATGATCTATTTCAGCATATGCAGTGTACAAAATTATTGTTTATAAAGATTTATTAATAAAGATAAAATTTATAGATTTTTACATTATAATGGTGTAAACTAAATTATCAAAGGAGCGTGTTTTTATGGAAATAAAATTAGAACTAACAAAAAACCCTAAAGAAAAACCAGCATCTGAAAATCTTGCCTTTGGTAATTTTTTCTCAGACCATATGTTTATTATGGATTATGAGGAAGGTAAAGGTTGGCATGATGCCAGAATTATTCCCTATGGTTCGATTAGTTACGAACCTGCTATAATGGTGTTCCACTATGGCCAGGCAATTTTTGAAGGCCTCAAGGCATATAAAAAAGACAGCGAAGTAGTTCTTTTCAGACCTGACGAAAATTTCAAACGTTTAAACAATTCCTGTGATGCTTTGTGTATCCCCAGAATAGATGAAAGCTTTGCTGTTGAGGCATTAAAAAAATTAATTGATATAGACAGGGATTGGGTTCCTGACGCGCCCGGTACATCTCTTTATATTCGTCCTTTTATTATTGCTACAGAGCCCCATATCGGTGTTCATCCTTCAAACAAATATCATTTTATAATTATTACAGGACCTGTCGGTGCTTATTATAAAGAAGGGCTGAATCCTGTTAAAATCTTTGTTGAGTCTCATTATGTCCGTGCTGTAAAGGGTGGTCTTGGTGAGGCAAAAGCCAGCGCCAACTATGCCGCTTCCCTGAAAGCTCAGCAGATGGCAGCAAAAAATGGCTATACCCAGGTATTATGGCTTGATGGTATTGAGAGAAAATATGTTGAAGAAGTGGGCACTATGAATGTTTTCTTTGTAATAGGTGACGAAGTAGTTACACCGGCTCTTAACGGCAGCATCTTACCAGGTATAACAAGAAAATCCTGCCTTGAGCTTCTCCGTTCGTGGGGATTGAATGTTTCTGAAAGAAGAATATCAATTCAGGAGATTTACGATGCCGCTGAAAATGGTCAGCTGAAAGAAGCATTCGGTACAGGTACTGCAGCTGTTATATCACCTATCGGGGAGCTTTGCTGGAACGATAAAAAGCTTACTTTAAGCGGAGGGAAAATCGGGGAACTCTCACAAAAGCTCTATGATAATATAACTGGAATCCAGTATGGAATACTGCCCGATCAGTTTAACTGGATAGTTAAGGTTTAAGGATTATTCGGGACAAGGCTCTGTCCGAGGTGGTTTCACTTGTCTCCTTGTCCCGATTATTTTAAATAAAAAATTAATTTAGGGCTTGAAATCAATTGATAATAATATTATAATGATAATCGCTGTATTAAACGGTACAACAACAGCCGTTTTCAGCTTTAACAGATTTGTTGCGGATTGGTGTAACGGTAGCACGACTGACTCTGGCTCAGTTTGTTAGGGTTCAAATCCTTAATCCGCAGCCAAATACATAAGCCGGTTCTGCCAGAGAACCGGCTCTTTTATTTTTCTTTAACATATGTGTTATACCGTAAGATTTCGCTTCATTCATAAGCATTTAAGCTATCATCGACGAAAATCAAAAGCTTTATATGAGCCGCTGCTGTGCGCATGACA
>JAAYTR010000147.1 GCA_012523685.1 Clostridiaceae bacterium
CCTACAATTATTCCTGCTATGGCACATGCCGCAGCAACGCCAATAGTGTTCTTTGCACCGTTCTCCAAAGCTTCAACAAATGTCTTTGGGGTCAGACGGGTTTCTTTCCGGAACATGCTGACTATAATAGAAGCGAGAATAGCCAGGCATGCGGCGCGGGAAGCTGTATATCCAGCCGACATGGTTGCAATGAGAACGATGATAGGAATAAACAGGTAACCTTTCTTTAAAAACAGCTTGAAAAAACTAGGGAGCTGTTCCTTGGGCAGTCCTCTTAACCCCAGCTTTTTTGCCTCGAAATGAACCATCAAAAAGATTCCTGCGAAGTAAAGCACAGCAGGCAGGATAGCCGCAGCTGCTATTGTTGAATAGGGCAGTTCGGTCATTTCGGCCATTAAAAATGCTGCCGCTCCCATGATAGGAGGCATTATCTGACCTCCAGTGGATGCAGCTGCTTCTACCGCAGCGGCAAAGTCCTTGTCATACCCTGTCTTTTTCATTACAGGGATGGTTACACTTCCGGATCCAACTGTGTTAGCAACTGAGCTGCCGGAATACATCCCTTCCAGCGCACTGGAGATGACTGCAACCTTGGCGGGCCCGCCACTGGAAAAACCGGCTATGGAATTTGCAATATCTATAAAAAATGTACCAATATTAGTTTTTTCAAGGAAAGAACCAAGAATAATAAACAAAACTATAAATGTTGAGCAAACTCCAATAGGGGTGCCTATTACACCATCAAGAGTATAAAACAGAGTATACACAATTCTGTTAATTGAATACCCGGAAGTAAAGGCATAGATAACAAATGCTGAAGCAACTACCAGTATAGGAAGTCCAACTACTCTTCTGCATACTTCCGCAATTATTAATATACCTATGATTCCTACTATCACGTCCAGAGAAGAGATTCGGGTAGCTTTTTGAGCCATTGTTGAAAAATTAAAAACATAATAGAAAAAGCAGCTCGTGCCTAAGACTCCGAGTACAATATCATACCAGGGCACAAAGTTCTGTAGCTTGGCAGATTTTTTTCTGGCAGGATAGAGCATAAAAGCCATGAATATAATCAGACCTACAAATGATGCTCTGCGAATCTGTTCGGGCCAGGCGCTGATAAGATTCATGTAGAATACAAATAGAGAGAATGCGGTAAGAATATAACGGACCACAACTCTGGGGACTCCGCTATAATGTCTTGTATTAGATTCACGATCATACTCAGCCATTACTTCATCTACATTTATATGTTCAACTTCGCCCATTGATGTTAGGTTTGTCGGTTCTGACATGCTGAATCCTCCTTTAAAAAAATGTCAATTTATAAATATCCTGCGACCGGTTAAAAAATGTACGGTAGTGTTGCGACCACAAAGTTCACGAAGCTTAATGGAACTGCCGTTTATTTCGAGAATGTGATCTGACACTGTACCCACAATATATGAAAGGTTATCCATTGGCCGGTAAAAGCCGCTCACAATCATGGAACCGTCTTCTCCATATTCCAGGGTTTGGCCTTCTTCAATCTCAGTCTGTACACCGGCACCGAAAGAGTAATAAATTGTCCTTACCACATAAATTTTACCGTTACGAATTTCATATACATCGGTAACAGGGCTTTTATTAACAGAATGGACAAAAGTAATTGAAAACTCATTTCCTTTATCAATACGATAAACAGCCAGTGTTTTGCCTGTGTCACCATTCTTGAGAATAAGACAAGGCGAGGACAGGATAAAATAAATAAAAACAGAGGCTGCGATCATGACCACAATCGCGGCCCCCGTTAATAATCGCTTCATTATACTCCTTAGCGAACTCCGATTTCCTTATAGTATTTTAATGCACCCGGATGCATGGGTATTGAAATACCTGAAACAGAGTATTCAGGATTCAGCTCTGCTCCTTTCGGATGCGCTGCTGCTATTTCATCCGCATTTTCAAACAAAGCTTTTGTCATTTCATATACAATTTTTTCATCTAAATCATTTGAAACGATATAAGTTGCAACAACTGCTACTGTTTGAACATCGGAATCAACACCTTTATATGCTCCGCCGGGAACATTAAACTTGGTGTAGAAAGGATAGTCGGCAATCAACTTTTCTGCATGTTCGTCATCAATCTCCAGAACGTTGATTGCATTGGATGTTGCAAGCTCAACGACAGCTGTAGTTGGTGCTCCTGCCACACAGAAGAAAGCATCTATTTTATCATCTTTCAAAGCTGTTGCACTGTCACCGAAGCTAAGGTTATTAACCTGGATGTCATCAAAGCTCATACCATAAACATCAAGTATTTGGCGGGCATTAAACTCACATCCTGATCCGATATCACCGACAGAAACACGTTTCCCTCGGAGGTCTTCGATAGAGGTTATGCTGCTTTTGCTTACAATCTGGCAAACTTCAGCATAACAGCCGGCCATAGCTGAAAAGCCTTCAACTGCACCCTCTTCTGCAAAAAGATCAATACCTTTGGAAGCATAATACATAACGTCGTTTTGTACAATTGCAATATCTGCTTCCTTGTCAGCCACAAGGAAAATGTTTGCTTTCGATGCTCCTGTGGATTGAACATCAAAGCTGAGATTGTCGATTTTAGAGGATAAAACCTGAGAAACCGCACCACTGAATGCGTAATATGTACCTGTTGTTCCACCGGTTGCCATCTTTAGAGACACCTTGCCTCCGCAACCTGAAAAGACCACGATAACAGCAAACATCATGGCTAGAAAAATAATAGATGTTTTCTTCTTCAAGCGTAATCACCTCAAACATAATATTTTATTTCAGCACAAAATAATCATCAGGATAAGTTTATACTAATAACGCCTAATTTTCAACACTTTCGTTGATTAACGGGATAAAGAAATAAATGAGAACAGGAATATATATTACAGGTATCGTTTTATGGAAATAAATATTCGCCCTTTTCTTGATTTATTTCCTGCTTCGAGTAGCTCTATTTTGCCCATCCCCCGGACAGAAACTACATCACCTTCGGTAACAGCTTTATCAGCTTTAGTGCACTCCTGATGCCGTAATGACACCAGGCCGGCATTTATTGCCGAAGCTGCTTTTTCTCTGCTGATAGAAAAGCCTGACGAGACAATACTATCTAATCTTAGCGATGCCACAGTATCTTTAATAAGCTTGTAATCGGATTCAGGGATAATCATTTTATCATATTGAATAACAGAAACTGAGAGTTTAACCCGGCCTGCGGATTCAAGATTAGTGAGAAGAAACGGTAATATTTCCTTCATAATTACAATATCACAGCTATTTTTTCCGACTAAAATATCACCAACAGTCTCACGCTTTATTCCACAGCCCATCAGACTCCCGAGAAAATCTCTGTGGCTGGGCTCTTTAGCAGAAGAGTACATTGCGCGAATAACCGATATTGGGGAAATATCTTCATGGTATAATTGGTCAGCTTCCATATAATCGGGAAGAAAAACCAATACAGTTCGCATAGCACTTTCATATTCGGGGATAAAGGCATGCTTAGGATGACCGCACCCGGCAAGAAGCATTTCTACCATACTTCTTTGACGCTCGTTTAAAAACTTTGTATATGAAAGAATATTTCTATCTTCCATAAGCTTAAGTTTATCGAGAACCTGAGCTAAAAGAATCCTGTCGTCAGTATCTGCAGCATACCGTTTTATCAATTCATTCTTGTCCATAAAGGCTCTATCCTTCTAAGAAAAGGGGTTGTCTCAAAACAGACAGCCCCTTTTATATCAATAATTTATAGTGTATTCTTCTAACCGAAGAAATTAATATATCCCTGTACCAGTACCAGTAAGATAATCAAGGGAAGTATCCAGGTTAAATATCCTCTTAACCAGCGAGGCATTTTAATACCCTCTCCGGTGTTCATTTCCTTGATGTAATTTTCAAATCCCCAACCATAACGTGTTACACAGAACAGCAGATATACCAGCGATCCGAGAGGAAGCAGATTGTAGCTGATTATAAAATCCTCAAGATCAAGTATGTTGGTACCGGGTCCTAACGGCTGGAAACCGCTGAGAACATTAAACCCTAAAACACATGGTATAGAAAGAACAATAAGTAAAACCATGTTTATATAGGCGGCTTTCTTTCTGCTCCAGCCCCACAGATCCATAGCGAAGGAGATGATGTTTTCAAACACAGCAATTACGGTAGAATATGCTGCAAAGCACATGAATATAAAAAATAACGATCCCCAGATTCTACCGCCACTCATGGAATTAAAGATATTTGGAAGTGTTACAAATATAAGGCCCGGACCTTGACCGGGGTCAACATTAAAAGCGAAACATGCCGGGAAAATAATCAGTCCGGCAATAATTGATATCGATGTATCAATTACAGCTATATTAATTGATTCACCCAGAAGACGGCGATCCTTGCCCAAGTAGCTTCCGAATATTGCAAGAGAGCCAATGCCTATACTTAATGTAAAAAATGCCTGGCTCATGGCTGCAAATATTGTTTCCCAAAGACCATGTTCCTTGATGCTGTTTACATCAGGCAACAAGTAAAATTTCAGGCCAGCACTTGCGTTAGGAAGAGTCATAGATTTTATAGCGAGAACCACAATAAGAATCAGCAATAATACCATTAGAACCTTGGTGACTTTTTCAACGCCTTCTTGCAAACCCATTGAGCAAATACCAAAACAGACCACAGTGGTTATAGCCATCCATAAAGTCATTTCCAGAGGATTACCAATAAGGCCTTCAAAAATTGCACCAATCTGCTCGGTACTGGCTCCAACAAAACGACCTGTTGCAAACTTGAAGAAATAGCCAAGCATCCAGCCTGCGACGGTGGTATAAAACATCATAAGGATGTAATTTCCCAACATTCCGGCATAACCCATCCAATGCCATTTATGTCCTTTCTTCTCCAAAACGTTAAATGAGGTGGCTATACTCTTCTGACTTGCACGCCCGACGGCAAGCTCCATTGTGATAATGGGCAAGCCAAGCATAAAAATAAATACCAAATAAATAAGTACAAATATTCCGCCGCCATACTGGCCAGTAATATAAGGGAAACGCCATACATCACCCAATCCAATAGCGCAGCCTGCAGAAATAAGAATAAAACCTAACCGCGAAGCAAATTTTTCTCGCTTTTCCACGTCCCATCCTCCTATATGCAATTTACTGGAATTAAATTGGACACGCAAAGATTATATTATATTTATTGAACGATATCAACAAAACATTATATTTGTTGTATTTGCTATTTTACTTTGTATTAATTTGAAATATGTAAGAGCTTATGTCAATATTTTTTTGTCCGGTTTTACATTATAATATTAAGGTAAGCCATCATTATTATGAAATTTGTTTATCAGATTTTATGTGCGGTAAGTATATTTTGGAAGGGTGTTTTTATGGTTAAAATAGAATGCTATATACCTGAGGAATATGTAGCACAGCTTCGGGACGCACTAAATGATATTGGTGCGCTTACGGTGGACGGAAACTATGATTATTGTATGGCGGTTTCTAAAGTCAGAGGTAGTTGGAGAGCTCTTTCGGGAGCCAATCCTTATATGGGCAATATAGGTGATATCTGTGATGCAGAGGAAGCAAAGATCGAATTTAACTGCAAGAAAGAGCTGTACAAAACGGCGGTAGATACAATCAAGCGGATTCATCCGTATGAGAAGCCTGTAATTAACGTGATACCTCTTATTATAAGTATTGTTGAAAGAAGTGAAAGGTAAG
>JAAYTR010000011.1 GCA_012523685.1 Clostridiaceae bacterium
CATAAAGGTTTTTTAAAGCATCTCCTGGGGGTGCTTTATTTGTCATGCAATTATCAAGGTTCAAGTTTACCTGAAATGCATTTCTGCAATTCATTCAAAAACATTCATTTTAGTTCTTGACTTTTAATAGTTAGTCTTTCAGATTTTTACTATGCCCTACTAAAATCTCGTTAGAATAGAGAGTTGGTTTGTCAGATATTTTTATTTAATAAAGCCCTGCTAATAAAAGCAGGGCTGCTGGATTTTGGCATTAATCGGAGTCCACCGTACACTGACCGGCTCTAATCAATTATAAGTACCCTGATTTTCATTCCCGTCGTTTTCGCTATCTGGCGAATATTCTGTTTCTTTGCTTTCTATGTAGTTTTCGGCCTCATTCAGGAGCCCTTGATATTTATTGAGCATATCGACTACCTGAACCTTCATAGTCTTAATATCACGCTTAATATCAATAATCTTTTCTCTTTCTTTTTCCAGAGCTTCTTCAAGCCTGATCTTTTCCTCATTCGCTCGTTCTCTTGCCTCTTCCAGAATCGAATCAGCTTTTTCCTGAGCGGTTATAAGCGCACTTGCAATTCTTTCTTTTTCCTTTGAGAGGGTTTGGCTGTTTTGGGCAGCGGACTCATAACGAGTTTTCATTTCACGAATCTGGAGCTTTAAATTGGATATCTCATCATCCTTTTCTTTCAAACGCAAATCAAACTCATATAATATTTTCTCAATATAGGCATTAACATCTGACTTGTTAAAACCAAAGACGGAGGTACCAAATTTCTTTTCACCTGACATAACCAACACTCCTATCAAAATAATAATTTATTATTAAGAATTAAATATACTTTTCAAGTAATGCTTTTAAGTCTGCTTTCGAACGTGCGCCTATAATCTTTTCTACCTGATTTCCATCTTTGAAAGCAATCATGGTAGGGATACTCATAATATTAAAATTATTAACCAGTGTATTTTCCTCGTCTACATTTACCTTGCCTATTTTAAAGCGTCCGTCAAATTCATCAGCAAGTTCATCAATAATAGGACTGACAGCTCTGCAGGGACCGCACCAATTGGCCCAAAAATCAACAAGCACAGGAACCGAAGATTTCAAAACCAACTCTTCAAAATTTTCGCTTTTTATTGTTAAAACTTTTTCTGAAGCCATGGTGTTATTCCTTTCTTCTCATAAAATTTATTATTATTTAGTTTATAATATATTTCGTCTATTTACAACAAAAACTGTTAATAAATCGGTACTATAAATCCATTCTAAATCTTATATCGGCATATTTAGATTCTGAGTTACTTTAGAATATTACTTTTCTGTTTTTCCTAATCATTCCTTTGATAATATTGGTGAAACATTTGTCATGGAAAATGCTAAAACTCGGTTGACAAATGTCATGTAATATTTTATAATCGAATTGACAATTGTTAAAGAAAAAGTTACAACGTTTGGTTTTTTTCTAAAGATACTGTTCAAGCAATATAAGCAGAATCCGAGACAGCTGAGGTTGCGCATTACATGTTAATTACTTTTAAATATCCATCATCCGATCATGGAGGTGAGTATTAGTGATTGAAGTTAAAGGATTAACAAAGAATTATGGAAGCAACCGAGGAATCAACAACATTAGCTTCAAAGTTCAAAAGGGTGAAATATTAGGTCTATTAGGGTCGAACGGAGCAGGTAAAACAACCATAATGAATCTGTTAACAGGTTATAAGCCCCCTACCTCCGGTGAAATTTATATCGATGGTATAAACTTACTTGAAAAACCTATGGAGGCAAAGAAAAAAATCGGCTATCTTCCGGAAATACCTCCTCTATACCCGGAGCTCAAGGTAATATCCTATCTGCGTTTTGTAAGTGATTTAAAGGATGTTCCGGTTAGGATAAGGGAAGAACGTATAAATAAGGTAATGAACCTTGTAAATATAAATGATGTAAAAGGCAGATTAATAAGAAATTTATCAAAAGGCTATAAACAGCGCTTGGGCCTTGCCCAGGCGTTAATTGCAAATCCTGATGTGCTCATTCTGGATGAGCCTACAGTCGGCCTTGATCCCAAACAGATACACGAAATACGCTCACTTATTCAAAACCTCAGCAAGGAACATACAATAATACTTAGTTCTCACATACTTGCAGAAGTAAGCATGGTTTGCGATAGGGTAATCATACTAAAAAATGGTGAAATTGTTGCAATTGATACTCCACAGAAACTTGCCAGGGAATTATTCAATACAGAAAAATTTTTTGTCAGGATCAAAGGTCCATCTGACAAAATATTATCAGAAATCAAGGATATTGAAGGGGTTCTTAGCGTAGAGAAGCAAAAGAATGATCCGGTAAGTGGATTCTCTTGTTTTATCATAGAAAACTCAAAATCTGTTGACGTAAAAACACCGCTTTTTTTCAAAATGGCGTTTCTGGGATATGCCATCCATGAAATCAGGCCGGAAAGTGCAAGCCTTGAAGATGTATTTATGCAGCTTACAGCTGAAACAAATTGTAATGAGGAGGCTGTCTGATATGGGAGCACTATTTAAAAAGGAGATTTACATATATCTTTGTACACCATTCGGATATATTTTTAGCGGACTGTTTCTTCTATTGTGCGGAATAATATTTTCATTCTATAATCTTTCAGGAACCAGAGCTGATATACTCGGAATGCTGGGGGCTCTTAACATGGTTTCAATAGTCATTTTCCCGGTGCTCACCATGAAACTTCTTGCCGAGGAAAAGAAATCTTCCACCGATCAGCTTTTGTTTACCTCCCCCGTTACTGTGACATCAATAATTATCGGCAAATATCTGGCCGCCCTTTTTGTATTCCTGACAACTTTGGCGGCGACAGGAATTTTTGCAGTGTTTATTGCTATATTCGGAGATACAACCCCGGGAGCAATTATAGGCTCATATTTTAGTTTTGCCATGCTCGGGGCTGCCTACATTGCTATATGCCTGTTTGCTTCCTCCTTGACAGAAAATCAGGTCACGTCAGCCATCCTTGGATTCGGGTTTCTTTTTGGATTTATGATAATAGGTTTTCTCTCCAACTCTATGCCATGGCCTTTTATGAATAAAGTTCTGAAAGCTATTGCCATCCTCAGTAAATATGATGAATTTACCAACGGAGTGCTTAGATTAAGCCCACTCGTTTACTACCTCAGCTTTACGCTTATATTCCTTTATTTGACTATTCAGGTTGTCGACCGCAGGTTAAAGGACAAGGAGGCATAAAAATGAGAGAAACCAGTAAAAAATTATTCAACAACTTTACAAGCACCAAACTTAATAAGCTGTTGACTTTAATAATACTCGTGACAGTTCTTGTTTTTGTTAATATTCTTTCCGAGAGAATTCCGTGGAAATATGATATGACCTTCGAAAAGATATTTTCTTTATCGGATCAAACCCATAAGGTTCTGGCTGATCTAGAACGAAAGGTCAATATAATAGCTTTTTATCAGGAGGGAAAGGAAGATGCTACGGTTAAAGCTCTTCTTGGTGAATATGTAAAACATAGCAGAGGAAAAATAAACGTTCAATTTGCCGATGCAGACACAAATCCTTTATTAGCAAAAAAATATGACAGGGACAATAAAGGTTTATTCAATGAAACCATCGTCTTTGAAAGCGAAGATGCAGTAAAAACGGTTACAAGCTCTGACATATATTCGCTCAATGATGCCTACGGAAAAACGTTCAGTGGTGAACAACAGTTTACCGGAGCCATACTCTATGTGACCTCGCCTAATCTATCTAGGATCTATTTTCTTGAAGGTCACCAAGAAACAAACCTGGAAGAAAATCTGTTCAAGCTAAAAAGTAAAATAGAAAGCGAGGCTGGTGCGGTCGAGAGTCTTAACCTTATTAAATCCGGCGGTGTGCCCGAGGACGCAGATGTAGTGGTAGTCGTTTCCCCCAAACGGGATTTGAGTACCGATGAAAGAACACTGCTTCAGAATTATTTAGCAAAAGGCGGAAAGGCTCTTTTCCTGTTTGATGTGCTTGGACCTGATACTGAGCTTACAAATTTCAAAAAACTTTTAGAATATTACGGAATCGGCATAGAAAATAATTTTGTTGTGGAGGAAGACAGTTATTCTTTCTACTCAGATAATAAGATGTTTCTTGTTCCGTATTATGAATCTCACAGTATTGTGGACAGCTTAAATTCTGAAAGTCTGGCCATTATTTTTCCATATACCCTGCGACTTGAGGAATTAGAAACAGATGACAGAAATCTTATAATTGAACCCCTTCTGAAGACATCCGAATACTCTTGGGCAAGATATAACTTAACCGACGCAACAGCGTCAAAAACCACCGACGATATTTCTGGACCTTGCGTTGTGGCATATGCTGTTACACGCGACAACACTGATGACAGGTTCGGAGATACCCGTATTATTGTGGCAGGTAACGCTAAGTTTATTGAAAATAACATGTTGGATATACAGGGGAATATTGATTTTTTCATGAACTCTGTCAACTGGGTACAAGGCAGAAAAGATACACTTGCTATACGTCCTAAAATGATGAACTCCAACCGTATGATTGTTAGAGGTGCAGGTTATATTGTCCTTCTGCTCGTTTCGGTAATAGGAATACCCATGACTGTGTTTGGAACCGGCTTAATTATTTGGCTAAGAAGGAGGCATGCATGAAAAACTTCCAATCAACGTTTATTTTTTTAGCAATCCTGATTGTATTACTGGCAGCCTTTTTTCTTTCCAATAATATCTTGGCTTACAAGGATAAGGCTATATACAAGCTTGCGCCTCAAAGCATTGTCCAAATTGCCATAGAATCCGAGCAAGGCAGATGCTCTTTCATAAAAAACGGTGATAACTGGAAAATGATTGAGCCTAAAGAATACAAGATTAATGAGGAGCTTGTTAATATGATGGCAAGAAAACTCGAAAATCTTGAAGCATTACGGATACTTCAAAATAACTCCGGAGACCTTAGTCAATATGGCCTTGACAGACCTTCAATGACGATTTGGTTCAGACACTCCGAAGGTCAAGAATCAAAACTGCTTATAGGCCATAACACAGCATCCAACTATCAGTACTATGTAATGGATTCGGACTCGGAAGCCGTATGTACAATAACTGCCAATGATCTTGAGGTGTTCAAAGAAGGGAAAGCTTTTGAATTCAGGGACAGATGCATATTGACCCAAGGTTTGGGTAGGGTAAAACGATTTGGAATAGAATCAGGTGAAAACAAAGAAATTGAGCTTATAGAGTACGAAGCAGGCAAATGGCTGCTAGTTGAGCCATGCAAAGTTGAAGTCAAAAATGATTATGTTAATGAAATACTTTCTGCAGTAGCAAAGCTTGAAATTAAAGAATTTATTGAAGATGATCCTGAGGATCTTGATAAATACGGTCTTGAGAATCCTATGTATACACTGTTTTTAGAGGATGAAAAAGGAAGTATACGGAATTTTTATTTTTGTCCGGCAGAGAACGATAAAAAGGAATTATATATAAAAACAGATAGCGAAAAGGGAGTCTTCAAAATCTCTTCCGATGCCTTCAATCCTGGACTTATAGCAATTGAAGACTTAATAAATATAGCCCCTCTAAGTATCGGAGTAGGGCACATCAGTAAAATCACAATTGATGACTATGGAATAATATCAGAATTTAAACGGGATTTTGCAAATCCAGATGATGATATTTTTACACTTAACGGACATCACATTTCCAGCGAAGACTTTATGGCATTGTATGTAAATATCATGGCCTTATCTGCGGAGGGTTATGACGAAACAGGCATGAGATTCCAAACGGAGTTATCTATTACCTTTGATCTTATTAACAGTCCGGAAAGTATTAAGCTGGATTTATCCAAAAGGGATGAAAAATCTTACTTTATTGCTTTGAATGGTGAATCATTGCCCTTTTATATAAAAGGCAAAAAAATAGATTTGGTCAGAAAATGGATGAACCGGATTCTGGAAGCCAGATAAAAGGATCAGATGCTACTAAGCCGTAAAGGCCTTAGTATATAAAAAAACAGGAGGTATTCAGATGAAAAGTTTTTCAAGAAGGATGCTCGCTGCAATACTGTGCATTGTATTGACATTAACAATGCTGGCAGCTTGCGGTAATGAGACACCTGAGGCAACTGCTCCGAACGCAGCAGCACCTGCAGCACCTGCAGCACCTGCAGCTGCTGCAACAGATACTGATGCTGAAGATGGAAAGTATCGCATTGTAAATGGCTACAAGGTACCCAAGTTTGAAGGGAGCCCCGATGAAACCTACCATATGAACGTTATGGTTTCCGGAGTCGAGTACTGGTTCCCGGTTTACGAAATGTTCAAGTGGTGCGCATGGGAATTGGGAGTAAAGGCTGTATACGGCGGTACCACTGAAATGGACGCCAATAAGCAGATCGCTTCCTTTGAGCAAGCTCTGGCACAAAAACCGGCAGGAATCTTTTGTCACCCTGTTAATGGTGATGCGTTTATTGCACCCATAAACAAGGCTATTGATTCAGGTGTACCGGTAGTAACATTTGCCAATGACTCGCCTAAGAGCAAGCGAAGAGTATTCATTACATCTGACAACGTTTATGAGGGACAGGTTTGTGCACAGGAATTAGCTAAGGCTCTAAATGAACAAGGTGAAATAGCTATGCTGGAGAATCCGGGACAGACAAATCATGATATCTACATGAAGTCAGTCCAGGCAGAGCTTGAGAAGAATTACCCCAATATGAAGATAGTAGCTTCTGCTGCTCCGAGTCAGGACACTACCAAAGCATATAATGCGTCATTGTCTTTCATTCAGGCACATCCAAATCTGAGTGCAATAATAACTCCGGAAGGTCCTGACGCTTTGGGTGCAGCCCAAGCAGCGAAGGAAAAAGGCGGCAAGGTTTTAGTTCTTACCAGAGACCTCAACGAGCAGATACTTAATATGATAAAGGCAGGAGAGGTTTGGGGAGCTATAAATCCTGATCAGGGTATGCAAGGATACTTTGGTATGCTGACACTATTTGTAAGCAAACATACAGAGCTGGTCGATCCTATGTCCGACTATATGATAAAGAATGTCAATCCGGTACAGTTGCCATACATAAATAATGGTATGACAGTTGTAACCGCAGAAAATGCTGATGCATTCTATTGGGACAAATATCTTAAGAGACGCGGCACAAAGGGTATTGATGAGTAAATCTAATTGGCAGAAAGCTGAATAGAAAACTTGAGCGGCAATTCAAATATATTGCCGCTCAAATAAAAAAATAGACTCTATACTGTTTTAGGTGGTGAAACTCCAGTGTCAGAAAATATATTGCTTGAGGTCAAAGGAATCGATAAGAGCTTTGGTGCCACAAAGGCACTTAATGGTATGAGCTTTCAGTTATTAAAAGGCGAAGTTCATGCAATCGTTGGTGAGAACGGAGCAGGCAAATCTACACTCATGAATATTATTGCCGGTATTTTTGCTCCGGATTCGGGTGAAATATATATAGAAGGAAAGCGTGTTGAAATAAAGAATCCTCATGAAGCAGAGAAACATGGAATAGGCTTTGTTCATCAGGAGATTGCCCTGTGCCCCGATGTTTCTGTTGCCGAGAATATTTTTATGTCAGAAATCAATAAGAATAAAAGATTTACCGTAAACTATAAAAAGCTTTATGATAGAGCAAGCAAGATTCTTAAGCCTCTTGCCAATATCAATCCTAGAAAGCTTGTTGCAGATCTAAGTATTTCTAATCAGCAAGTTGTCGAAATAGCGAAAGCTCTTTCAATGAATTGTAAGATTATTATTTTTGATGAGCCTACCGCTGCGCTCTCCGAAAAAGAAGCCGAGTCCCTGTTTAAAATAATACGGGAGCTAAAGAGTAATGGTATTGGAATTATTTATATAAGCCACAGAATGGCAGAGGTGTTTTCCCTGTGTGACAGGGTTACTGTTATGCGTGATGGCCGCCTTATTGATACTAAGAATATAAATGAAACAGATTCAAAAGAAATAGTGAATTTGATGGTCGGAAGAGAAATCGGAGATATATATCCTCCAAAAAGAGATAGCAGTACATGCTCTAAAGAGACCATTTTTGAAATCAGAGAATTCTCCGACGGCAAAAGATTTCAAAATATCAGTTTTGATTTGAAAGAAGGAGAAATCCTTGGTCTCGCCGGTTTGGTCGGAGCTGGAAGAAGTGAAGTAGCACAGTCCGTTTGTGCACTGAATTCAAAAATAAGTGGTGAAGTTTACTATCAAGGGTCGAGAATAGATATCAAATCTCCGGGAGAATCCATAAAGCATGGAATAGTATACCTCACAGAGGATAGAAAAAGTGCCGGACTCTTCTTAGATTTAAGTATCAAATGGAATATATCTGCAATGAAATTGTTAAATGTATCCAAAAAGGGCTTAATACAAAACCATTTAGAAACAAACCAATGTGATACCTTTATACGTGAACTTGGCATAAAGTGTTCGGGAATGAATCAAAACCTTTCATCATTAAGCGGAGGTAACCAACAGAAGGTTTTATTGGCAAAGCTATTAACGGTCAAACCAAGGATAGTGTTTATGGATGAGCCAAC
>JAAYTR010000148.1 GCA_012523685.1 Clostridiaceae bacterium
GAAAGCCGCAAAATAAATAATTATTGAGGTAATTATATCAATTATTTCAGGCACAAATCCTGATAACTGCATATAAGAACCCCCAACTGTTATATATGCTATAAAAAGTCCTGCAAAGAGAGCTCCGATAGGATGGGACATCCCGAGAAGCGCCACAGATATTCCCGTAAATCCTTCCGGTGCAATAATATCCTCAACATAAATGTATTTTCCGCTTCCGGCTAAATACAGAAGTCCTCCTCCTATTCCTGCCAATGCGCCTGAGATCAATAAGGAAAATACGATATTCTTCTTCGCATTAATTCCTGCATAACGGCTGGCATCATTGTTCAGTCCGCATGCTTTAAGCTCAAAACCAAAAGTGGTTTTATCCAGCAAAACATATATAAGTACAGAGATTATTACAGCAATAATAATTCCTCCATTAACGCTTGAACCGGGAAAGAGCTTATCCAGCCCTAACTTCGGAATATTTGCAGACTCGGCAACCGGCACAGACCTGTTGGTAAGCTTATGATATACAGTAGATCTGACCATCCAATTTACCAGATACATTCCAATATAGTTGGTCATAATAAAAGATATAACTTCGTTAACATTAAAGTATGCTTTAAATATGCCGGGCACAAGAGCCCAAAGTGCGCCGAATACCATTGATGTCAGTAATGCTGCAATCCAGTGAAATGAACCTAACGATTGAAGTTTAACACCAACCAGAACAGCTCCATAGGCTCCCATAATAAACTGCCCCGATGCTCCTATATTAAACAGGCTTGTCTTAAACGCAAATGCCACCGAAAGTCCTGTCATAATAATTGGAGTAGCATAATAAAAAACATTTCCTATATCTTTAGCGCTCTGAAGACTTCCGGCTATTATCCACAAAAAACCGTCGAAAGCCCTTGCAGGATTGCTTATTAACAGAATAATAATACCTGTAAATAAGCCGACCAGTATGGCTGTTATTGAGGAAATCGGTCCTGCAGCATTGGTAAGATCAGGCAGTAAGAATTTCTTTTTTACATTTTCTTTTTTCACAATGCTACCCCCCTCTTAGCTCCGGCCATATACAACCCTAATTCATTGTCTGTTATTTCTGAAGGCTTCACATTTGCGACTATCTCACCTTCATACATAACCAGTATTCTGTCGGCAAGCCTCATAACCTCTGATAGATCAAAGGAAACCACTAAAACAGCCTTTCCTTTATCACGGGCTTTAACAATTTCTTTATGCATATATTCTATAGCTCCGACATCAAGACCCCGGGTAGGCTGGACTGCAATAAGAATATCAGGATTCCGGCTTAATTCACGTGCGGCAATAGCCTTTTGCTGATTACCGCCGGACATGCTGCGGACTCTGGTTTTTGCACCTTCACTGCTTCTTATGTCATATTGCTCAATTAGTCTTTCAGCATGCTTTAATATTTCCGGTTTATTTAAAAATCCAAACTTCTGATATTTGTCTTCAAAATATTCCATTAGTATAAGATTTTCGGCAAGTGAATAGTCCAGAACAAGGCCCCATTTATGCCTGTCTTCCGGAATATGTGCTAATCCGTGTGTGTTACGGTAGCGTATTGGTTTTCGGGTGACATCCTCACCCTTGATTTTAATAATTCCGCTGTCTGAAGTAATTAATCCGGTAATTGCATAAATAAGTTCTGACTGGCCGTTGCCATCCACACCCGCAATACAGATAATTTCTCCCTCATGTACTTTAAAGCTCACATCTTTCACTACATCTTTCTTTGAGCGGTCACTTCTTACAGTAAGCTTTTCAACTTCGAGGACAGGCTTTCCAGGTTCTTTATACTCTTTTTCAACATCGAGTATAACCTTTCTTCCGACCATCATTTCGGACAGGTCCTCAACAGTGACATCAGATACATTGACCGTTCCTATGGATTTTCCCAGTCGCAGTACAGTACATCGGTGAGCCACCCTTTTTATTTCTTCAAGCTTATGAGTTATGAAAATTATTGACTTGCCTTCTGCTGCAAGACTTTTCATAATATCCATAAGCTCATCAATTTCCTGTGGTGTCAAAACGGCAGTCGGCTCGTCAAAAATCAATATATCATTGTCTCTATACAGCATTTTAAGGATTTCTACTCTTTGCTGCATACCTACTGATATATCTGATATTAATGCATCAGGATCCACTTTTAAGCCATACTTCTCAGATAGTTCCATTACCTTTTTTCTGGCTTCATCCATCTTAAGAAAACCATTTTTAGTAGTTTCTACACCCAAAATTATGTTTTGTAATACAGTAAAATTATGCACTAGCATAAAATGTTGGTGTACCATTCCAATTCCCAGAGAATTGGCCATTTTAGGACCCGAAATCTGCACATTTTCACCGCGGAGCATTATACTACCGCTTTCAGGCTTATACATACCAAACAGTACACTCATAAGTGTACTTTTGCCGGCACCGTTTTCACCCAACAGAGCATGGATTTCACCTTTTTTTATTTGTAGTGTAATATCGTCATTTGCACGGATTCCGGGAAAATCTTTGACGATATTTCGCATCTCTATAATATAATCCAAGGCATATCACTTCCTTGTATTTTTTATCCAGTGTTAAGTATAAATAGTTGGAGGAATATCACAGGAAGGCACCATTTCGGCACCTTCCCGATAAAGAAATATTCATTTAGTCTTTAACTTCTGTTATATTGACATATTTCAGACCAAGTTCAGTGACACCGATATCACTTTTATTGTTAATATCATATTTCTTGTCCTGAACCGCTTTTAGAAGAGTATTATAATCATTCATACTGAATTTACGCCATCTTGCATTTTCCATAGCAAGGCCGACACCGTCATTGGATGCATTAAGAACCCATGTGGTTCCGCCTTCCCATTTATTATTGTAATATGCTTCAAGAGCTTGATAAACTGAGTTTGACAACATCTTCATAGCAGATGAAATTACTGTTTCAGATTCAGCATACTGGTCAACGTCAACACCTATAACAAATTTTCCTCCTGCCGCTTCTGCTGCTGCCATTACTGAGTTACCAACCGCACCACCGCAAGCAAAAATAACTTCTGTACCTGATTTATACCAGCCGGCTGCCCTGGCCTGACTTTCAGGAGTAGCTGCAAAGTCGCCGGAGTAGTTGTACATTAAAGAAACAGATCCTTCAGCAAGGTTCAGCTCTTTAGCTGCTGCCTCTGCCCCCTGTGCAAAACCATGCCCGTACCGGATTACTGCGGGAACCGCCATACCTCCCTGGAAACCCAGCTTGGTGAAACCGTCTTTAACAGCTGCGTATCCTGCCATAAAGCCAGCTTCTTCCTCAGCATACAGGATAGGCTGCACATTTTTCTCTGTATGATAAGTCTGATAGTCTTCAGTATGGGGCTCACCATCAAGAAGGACAAACTTCACTTCGGGATATTTTGTCTGTGCCTCATAAATAGGAACTTCAAAAAGAAAGCCCGGTGTTACAATTACTTTGGCACCGCCCTTAATTGCAAGGTCAATTGACTCGAGATATGCTGCGTTTGTACCTTCGCTGGGCTGATAATACTGGTATGTCTTTTTGTGTTCTTCAGCATACTTTTTTAGACCTTCCCAGGAACCCTGGTTAAAAGATTTGTCGTCAATAGTGCCTAAATCGGTAACAAGAGCGAGTTCATATCCGCTTTTACCTAAACCGCAACCAACAAACATAGTCAGAACAAATGATAAAACTAAAATGAGTGATAGGATCTTTTTCATAAGAATTCCTCCTTGAAAAAAATGTTTAAAGTTTATTGTTTTGAAATGAGCACGTGTTCTATAAAACACTATATAATGGTTTTTAAAAAAAAGCAAACATAATACAATAAATGAATATTTATACACGTTTCTATCCATTATCATTGCATATTGCTTAATTTTATAAAGCTGATTTCCGGCCTGTTAAAAAGTCTGATATTAATTTTTGAATATCCAAGCCCACGATTTACAATCATCCTGGAATCTCCGCTTTCAAACAACCCCGCATCATATTTTGGAAAGAATATTTTCTCAGGAGAGAAAAGACCTCCTAAAAAAGGAATTCGAACAACTCCTCCGTGTATATGGCCTGAAAGTGTTAAGTCTGCTCCCCATGACACATATTCTTCAAAATATGCAGGATTATGCGCCAATAAAATATTAAACTCCTTCGGGGATTTGCCCAATACATTTTCAATATAGGATTCGGTTAAGGACAAATTCTCGTCATATGGCTCAATGTCCCTTCTGGAATAGTGATATAATTCCGGTGTCAAACCAAATATGTTTATTGAGTCTTCCCCGTTATTTACTTTAATTTTTTTATTATCTAATAATATTGCGCCCTTTTCTGTAATTTTATTTATATAATTTAAAAATCTATTATTGTCACTGTAACTTGTAAGCTGCTCTGCAATTTGTTCATGGTTTCCCAAGCACATGTAAATCGGGCATGCTTTATCAAAATGATCCAAAAACTCAAAAAAAGCGCCTTCATCAAATATTGTAGAACTCATCATATCTCCTGTAATTAAGAGAATATCAGGATTCAGTGATTTTATCTTTTTTGCAAGACCAATATTCTCCATCCCGAAGGTTTTCCCGTGCATATCACTTATCTGGACTATCCTGTACCCATCAAAACTCTCCGGTAAATCTTTATAAGTAAGTTCATAACGGGTTATCTGAAGGGTATGGTTTTGCCAGTAATAGAATACTAATATAAAAACCAGAATAAAAGTTATTATATAATAAGTTTTTCTGTTTTTTTTGAACATAATACACCTCTGAAAGATTATATCATATACCATAAGTTCAGCAATTACAATTCATTGTCATATGCTATACTAAATATACCAGAATTAAAAGGAGTGATTGATTTGAATAATGATTTTAAGCCAATTGAAGCCAATAAGCTAACAGATAACGTGTTTTCACTGATAAGTAAGGATTGGATGCTTATTACCTCAGGAACCGTTGACAACTATAACACAATGACTGCCAGCTGGGGCGGAATGGGTCATCTTTGGAACAAAAATGTATGTTTTGTTTTTGTAAGGCCGAGCCGCTATACTTATGAATTCATGGAAAAAAATGATACTTTCTCTCTCAGCTTTTTCCCGAAAGAATGGCGTAATGTCTTAACTATTTGCGGAACAAAATCCGGCCGTGATATCAATAAAGCAAAGGAAACCGGATTAATTCCAATAGCTGGGGACAATCAAACCACCGTATTTGAACAATCCAGACTGATAATAGAATGCAAAAAATTATATTATCAGGATATTCTCCCCAAGAATTTTCTTGATCCTGCAATTGAAAAGAATTATAACGGCAGTGATTATCACCGCATGTATGTCGGGGAAATACTGAGCGTAAAGAAGAAATAAAAAGAATCTTTTTGTTGACGTAATTGATCCTTCGACTACGTTATGGATGACAGTAAATGTAGCAGGTGCCGTGAGTGATGTCAAATGGTGTCAGCGGAGCATGGATTGCGAAGCTACGCGACTTGAATCCCGGATGGATTCACGGAGCGGCGCATTTGACTCACTCTACAGGCACCAAACCGGTTGAGCAAGTTATTTCAATATATGCTTTCAAATATGACCCTTTTTCTTTCAATCATTTCATCAATCCGGTCTATATATTGAGCGACATCTCTTACATTGTATGTTCGCTCGATTTTTTTGCCGTCAGGTGACACAAATTTCGAAATTGACCCTGCTCCCACTGCAATGATGCTCTGTACTTCCTCCATTGAATGAATATTATAAAGACATTCATATCCGGCTTTCGCATAGCCTGTATTTTCAAGATTTGCGAGGATATTCTTCTGCCTGTATAAATAATATGGTCTCATCCCCATGTTCTCGGCTGATTGTCTGGCATCATTAATCATCGATTCTACCGTTTTATCCGGGGTAAGCTCATAGCAGTTGTTGCAGCTTTCTATACTTTCATGTAGTATTGAGGCCCTCTTAATTGCCATTGTATGCACTGTCAAGCTCTCAGGATCCATCTCTTCAATCCATTCCAGTGTGTGATTGAACATTTTTTCATCCTCATTTGGAAGCCCTGCTATTATATCCATATTTATGTTATTGAACCCCGTGTATCTTGACATATAGAATTTTTCAACAATTTCTTCGGGAGTATGATTTCTGCCGATTGCTTTAAGCGTTAAGGCATTCATTGTCTGGGGGTTAATGCTGATTCTTGTAATATTATTATTTTTCATTGTTATAAGCTTATCACGGGTAATTGTATCGGGCCTTCCTGCTTCAACAGAAAACTCCACATTATTTATATCAAATGAATTATTAACAATCTGCAAAACACGGTTAAGGTTTGAATTGTCAAGTGCAGTAGGAGTTCCCCCGCCAATATAAACCGATTTAATTTTTAGCTTATTTTCTTCGACAATTCTCCTGACAAATCGGATTTCCTTCTCAAGTGTTTCCATAAATGCGGGAATAATACTTCTGAAGCGCTCAACAGGATAAGAAGTAAAAGAACAATACAAGCAGCGGCTTTTACAAAACGGAATACCAATATACAGGTGTACACTTTTGGGATCAACATGAATAAACGGTCTTTCCACAACCCCAATATCATAAAGTAAGGCAGCCTTTTCTTCATTCATACCTGTTGCTTTTACAAGCTGATTTATAGTCCCGGATTTATCAAGACCATCCTGAATACATTGCATGGTAAGCTTAACAGGTCTTATGCCGGTTAACGATCCATATGGCAGATATTTACCGGTTACCTTGGACAATACATCAACAATACACGCTCCTGCAATTATTTTCCGGCTTTTCAACAAGCCTCCTCCAGGCTTCTTTAAGTCATTGGCTGAAATTTTCTTTTCACATAAATATTGAGGTTCAATATCATATGAGTCTATATTTTTGATAATTTCAAACTTATCGATACAAGTATAATAAGTGACTTTACAATACCACTCCTGTCCGTTTATAACACTGATATTCAGATACGAACCGGGAGTAAAACTATTGTCCGTAAATTCTTCTTTTATAATGACAAATAAATCTTCGTTAAAAAAGAGGCGTATCAACCCCCACGCCTCCAAATCCATATCTATACCGGTTATTTTAACCCATAACTTTATATTTTCAGACATAAGGATTATTTCCTCTCTCATAGTCGATTGTAGTGGGCATCCCATGCCCGGGATAGACCTTTATAGAGCCATCCAGTGTATACAGCTGGCTTTTAATAGACTCAACAAGCTGTTTTTGGCTGCCTCCAAATAAATCTGTTCTGCCAACGCTTAATTCAAAAAGGGTATCTCCGCTAAAAAGCATATCCTCACATAAAACACAGATACCGCCGGGAGAATGGCCGGGAGTGTGTATAATTTTAAGATCAACATCTCCCAGAGGCAGCTTGTCACCATGATTCAGAAGACAGTCGGGATAGGGATTGTCAATATTAGTATTAAATCCGAATAAATTATATCCATTCTTATCAGCATCCGAATAAATAGGCAGCTCATCTTTATGGAGGCAAATAAGGGCTCCGGTAGCATCCTTAATTCTTCCTGCATAAAAAATGTGATCGGCATGGCCATGAGTAAGAATAATATATTTCGGCTCCAGATCTTTGCTGTCAATAATTCTTTTTATGTCCTGAGGTTTATTGCCGCAATCTATTATGGCACACTGGTTATTGCTTTCCACAATATATGTGTTTGAACCAAATATTCCATTTGTCAAAATTATAGGCTCCATTATACACCTACCCTTAAAATGTTTTTTTACTGTCAAGCATTAGCGTCACCGGACCGTCATTAATAAAATCCACTTCCATACTGGCCTGAAATACTCCGGATTCAACCTTAATGTTGTATTTGCTGCTTAAATATTCAATAAATCTATCATAATACTCCTGCGCCTTTTGAGGTCCAGCCGCCTTTGAATAGCTTGGCCTGTTCCCCTTTCTGCAATCTCCGTAAAGTGTGAACTGGGAAACAACCAGAACATTTCCGCCCACATCAAGAACCGACAGATTCATTTTATCTTCATTGTCTTCAAAAATTCGTAATTTTATGATCTTATCTGCAATGTATTTCAGGTCCTTAATCTCATCATCTTCCCCTACACCTAGTAATACCAGTATCCCTTTTTCTATTCTTCCTGTTATACGTCCTTCAACTGTTACTTGAGCACGTTTAACACGTTGTACCACAGCACGCATATAATCTCCTCATTTGTTACGTGATATATCATATACATCCTTTATACGACTCATTTTAGCAATTATTCTATCCAATTGATCGGTATTATTTATTTCAAGAGTCATTTGCATCTGAACCGTCATGTCCTTGGCAGTTCTTGCATTAATTGCTCTTAAGGGAATTCTGGATTCTCCGATAGCATTTGTAATCTCAACAATAAGGCCGGTTCTGTCACGGGCTTTAAGAGTAATTTCGGCTAAATAAGAGACATTAGTTGAAACACTCTTATACCAGTATACTTCAATTAGTCTGGCGTCACCGTCTATTATTGTATTTCGTATATTGGAACAATCCTTTCTATGGACAGAAACACCGCGTCCCCGCGTTATATACCCTATAATTTCATCACCGGGGACAGGGTTACAGCAGCGGGACAGTCTGACCAGACAGTTGTCAATACCCTTAACCACCACACCACTCTCCGGCAGTGCTTTGCTTTTTCGTTTGCTTTCCTTTTCGATTTGATCAATGAGCATATGTGTCTGCTCTTCTGGCGGGAGGCTCTTTCTGTATTCCTCTTTTAACCGTGATACGACTTTGTTGGCGGTAATACCGCCCAGAGTAATAGCTGCAAAAATATCTTCAATATTATGAAAATTATATTTTTTCAATAAAGATTCTATATATTCACTCTTTACGGCCTGGTTCATGGTAAGCCCGTGTTTCTTCAGTTCCTTTTCAAAAGCAAGCTTACCCTGTTCAACATTTTCTTCTCTTTTTTCTTTTTTAAACCATTGATTTATTTTATTTCTGGCCTGTGATGTCTTGGCAATCTTCAGCCAGTCTCTGCTTGGACCGTTACTTGCCCCGGATGTAATAATTTCAACAATATCTCCGTTTTTAAGCTCATATTCCAAGGTTACAATTCTTCCGTTTACTTTAGCACCTATCATACGATTTCCAATAGCGCTGTGAATAGAATAAGCAAAATCAATAGGTGTTGATCCGGCTCTGAGGCTTTTAACATCCCCTTTTGGTGTAAAAACAAAAACCTCGTCAGTAAATAAATCTATTTTAAGATTCTCCATAAATTCATCGGGGTCTCTGGCGTCCTTCTGCCATTCAATCATTTGACGTAACCAGGAAAGCTTCTCTGCATAAGACTTCTCACCATATCCACCCTCTTTATACTGCCAATGGGCAGCTATACCAACTTCAGCAACCCGGTGCATTTCCCATGTTCTGATTTGTATTTCAAAAGGAATTCCCTCAGGACCGATTACAGTTGAATGAAGCGACTGGTACATATTTGGTTTAGGCATTGATACATAGTCTTTAAAACGGCCCGGCATGGGTTTGAACATTTCATGCATTAAACCTAAGAGAGCATAGCAATCCTTTACCGAATCCACAATCAATCGTATAGCGAAAAGATCATAAATCTGATCAAGAGTCTTGTTCTGTAATTTCATTTTTTTATAAATGCTGTAAAGATGCTTTGCGCGTCCTTCTATGAATGTATCAATTTGTACTTCCGCAGTTTTTTTTCTGACGCTTTCTATTACATTATTAATATATTCCTCGCGCTCTTTGCGTTTTTTGGCTATTCTCTCCACTAAATCATAATAGCTTTTTTCATCAAGATATCGGAAACTCAAGTCTTCCAGTTCCCATTTAATCTTATGAATTCCAAGACGATGGGCTAATGGTGCATATATTTCAAGTGTCTCACGTGCCTTTTGGAGCTGCTTTTCTTTCCCCATAAACTTAAGGGTTCTCATATTATGAAGGCGGTCCCCAAGCTTTATAATAATCACCCGGATATCTTTGGCCATAGCCAGAAACATTTTTCTAAAATTTTCAGCTTGAATTTCCTGCTTAGATGTATAAGGAATTTTTGTGAGGTTGGTTACACCCTCTACCAGCTCCGCTATTTCGGCACTGAATTCCTTCTTAATCTGTTCATAAGTAAAGGTGGTATCCTCAAGGGTATCGTGAAGAATTCCGGCAGCAATTGAGCTGTCGTCCATTTCAAGCTCAGCCAAAATACACCCGACCTCAACCGGGTGTACAATATAAGGATCTCCCGATACTCTTTCCTGGCCCTCATGGGCTTTGGTAGATATGTTATATGCCTTTTCAATCAAAGCCAGATTTGAATCAGGATTATATTTCAATATTAAATTTTTTAGCCTCATAAAAGCATCAAGCATATTTTCCACCAATTACTTAAAATTTTTAACCATGTTATTTACCCAGTTTAAAATTTCTGAATCCTCCAGGTTTACTTTTCCCACTTCACAAGGTTGAATAATATTATAATTTCCCTGATCATCCAATATTACCTCAATCAGTCCCAGTTCATCAAATATCAGTAACGCTAAAAGAAACTTATATGCATTTATGTTTGTCTTTGTTTCTCTCATAAGTATTCCGGAATGTATAAACAAATCCGGAGGTGTCAGGTTTATATCCCCTTTCCGGCTTATATACCTGTATATGATTGCAAGGATGTTCCTGTCTATTACAATATCGTCAAATAAAATTATTTTATCAATAATCCCATTATAAAGCCAACTTTCGTCGCAATCAAGGCATTCTACCTGTCTGGCTGCTCTAAGTAATAATCTGTTCCTGTTTATAGTTTCCTCTGAAAGCCGCATATCTATCAGCCTTATCTGTAAGCTTTCAACGCCTCGAAAATCATTAACATCCTGTGTAAACACGATATCTACAATATCGTTTGGAAAGATCCCCGTATCAAAAGATCCTTTTCCAAAATATACTCCATCAATATACTTTCCTTCAATTTCAAGCATAAGCTTAAGATGCTGACCGTTACCTATCAGTTTTTTATCCCTGATTATAGCACCTTTATAGCAAAAAACCGGCATCTTGTTACCGCAGCCAAAGGGCTCCAGTTGTGAAATCATCTTTGCCGCTTTTAAACTGATATCATTTCCTTTTACTTCAATATCAATAGTTGTCTCAGGTATGAGCATTTCATCTGTTATTAAACCGTTTGCATACAGATTAATATGCTTTCTGAATAATTCTAAGTTTAGAGCCGGAATAGTAAGTCCCCCGGCCTGCTCATGCCCCCCATATTTAATTAATAAATCTGATTGGGACTCCATAGCTTTAAAGAGATTAAAGCCTTCTATACTTCTTGCAGAGCCTACAGCTTTACCATTTTCAATTGAGAAAACAAACACAGGTTTATTGTAACGGTCCACCAGCTTTGAAGCAACAATACCAATTACTCCATGATGCCAGTTTTCATTATAAACAACAATGATCTTTTCATTATTATATCTTGAATCTTCTTCTATGATCTTAATTGCCTCTTTGAATATTCCTTCCTGAATTTCCTGTCTTTTCTCATTGGAACTTTCTAAGCAAACAGCATATTCACTAGCTTTCGACGGATCATCAGTTGTAAATAATTCAACTGCTACACCCGCATCTCCCATGCGGCCGGCAGCATTTATTCTTGGCGCGATAACAAATGAAACTCTGTATGAATCAATCTGTGTTTTATTTGCCAAAGCAACGTTTAAAAGGGCCTTTATACCGGTACAAGGGTTTTTTTGTATTTTTTCTATTCCGAATTTTGATATGATACGATTTTCACCGTTTAAATCAACAATATCCGCTATTGTGGCAATAGCTGCAATATCAAGGTAATCTTCAAATGCTCTGGCATTACCTTTACGTATTCCTAATGCATGAATCAGTTTTAAAGCCACACCTGCACCGCACAGATTTTTAAATGGGTAATTACTGTTCGGAAGATGCGGATTAATAATTGCTAAAGCCTCTGGAATAAGCTCTTCATTGCATTGATGATGATCGGTAATAATAATATCAATGATTTTTCCTCTTGCCGTGCATTTTTCAACTATTTCCGCCACCTGACAGCGCGCTGATATACCACAATCAACAGTAATAACCAGATCATAATCATTATTGCTTATAAATTCAACTGCCGCATCGGAAATCCCATAGCCTTCGTCAATTCTGTCTGGTATATAATAATCAACCTGCAGGTCTAATGTTCTGAAATATCTGACTAAGATTGAAGTTGCTGACACCCCATCTGCATCGTAATCTCCATAGATTAAAATTCTTTCCTTTTTCTGAATTGCGTATAGAATTCTGTCTACTGCATCTTTCATTCCGTCCAGTAAAAACGGGTCATGTAAGTTTTCAAGAGATGGCTCCAGAAACAACCGGATATCTTCTTGCGTGCGTAAGCCTCTATGAAACAGCAGATTATATATAAGTTCATCTGATACTTTATCTGCAATTTCTTCATTAACTGTTCCATTTATGTACTTCCATTTTGTTCCGTTACCTAAATAGTAATTTTCCATTATTTTTGTCCTTAATCATTTTAAATAATAAAGCCCGAAGCTTTTCTCCGGGCTTTATTATTTATTAAAATGTTTTTTGGGCTATCTTTTTAGGGTCGTTAAACAGAACCCTTACTTCGTCTTCCTTTTCCTCGCAGCCTCGGATTTTTTCTTGCGCTTTACGCTGGGTTTGACATAGTGTTCTCTCTTCCTCACTTCAGCGAGAACGCCTGCCTTCGCACATTGTCTTTTAAATCTTTTCAGCGCACTGTCAAGGGATTCGTTCTCCTTAACTCTTACTTCAGACACATCTATCCCTCCCCTCTGTTACGTACATGCCGCCGTGCCAGGGGATTTATCCAGTCAGTGTGAATGGTAAACCATGTTACAGCACGTATTCTATTATATAATAGTGGTTTTGAAAGCGTCAATAGAATAATCATATTATTTTTTCTGTAAGCTTTGTTCCGCCCAAAACATGATAATGAAGATGGAAAACTGTTTGTCCGCCATCTTTTCCACAATTTATTATTACTCTGTACCCATCTTTGTTTATTCCGGTTATCTCAGCAACTTTTTTTATGGCACGATGAATATGAGTGGTATTCTCAATGTTGTTGTCATTTAATGCCTCAATGCTGTCAATATGAACCTTCGGAACAACCAGTACATGTACCGGTGTGGCCGGGTTAATATCCTTAAAAGCATAGACATGTTCATCTTCGTATACTTTTGTTGAAGGTATTTCGCCTTTAATTATACGGCAAAACAAACAATTCTCCATTACATCAACTCCTAAATGTTATTATTATCCTTAGCGTTCTGTCATTCTGAGTGTTAGCTAAGAATCTTCAGTTTGACATAAGATCTTTACCGATTTGGTGCTGTGAGTGATGTCAAATGGCGTCAGCGGAGCATGGATTGCGGAGCTACGCGACTTGAATCCCGGAAGGATTCACGGAGCGGCCCATTTGACTCACTCTAAAGGCACCTCACGCCTCTCACATCAATCTATAGCATCTCAATAGCCTTTTTTTCAGCGATTTCAAGAGCTCTGTCCATACCTGACGGGTCTTTGCCCCCCGCCTGAGCCATATCGGGACGGCCGCCTCCGCCACCACCACATGCTGCAGCAGCTTCCTTTATTATATTACCACTATGAATGCCTGCCTCAACAGCATCTTTTGTAGCAGATACAATCAAATTGACTTTACCATCTTTATCTGAAACCAGAATAACAACACCAGACCCTATTTTATTCTTAATTTCATCGGATGCATTTCTAAGTGCATTCATATCAAGACCTTTCATTTTTGCAGCAATTATCTTTATTCCTTTAACGTTTCCGGCGTTTGCGATAATACTGTCAAGTGTACTGTTTATCATCTTGGAGTTGGCTTCCTCCAGCTCCTTCTTTGTGGTCTTTATATCTTCATAAAGATTTTCAATTTTCTTAACGAGATCTTCAACCGAAGACTTTGCTGCCTCAGATGCATGTTTCAAGTAATTCTCTTTTTCCTTGTAATAGTTAATTGCATTGAAGCCTGTAAGGGCTTCAATTCTTCTTACTCCCGCAGAAATCCCGCTTTCACTCAGTATCTTTATCAGCCCTGCCTCACTTGTTGAACTTAAATGTGTACCGCCGCATAATTCGCTGGTGTAATCACCCGCAGATACAACGCGAACCAAATCACCATATTTTTCATCAAAAAGCGCTGTAGCGCCTGATTTCCTTGCCTCATCCACGGTCATTTCCTTTGTATTAACGCATAAATTAGCTAAAATCTTTGAGTTGACTTCATTTTCCACGGCTTCAATCTGTTCCTGCGTCATTGCCGAAAAATGCGTAAAGTCAAAACGCAGTCTTTCAGGACTTACCATAGACCCAGCCTGATTTACATGATCTCCTAAAACATTTTTAAGTGCTTTGTGGAGTAAATGCGTCGTTGTATGGTTTCTGGCAGTAGCTCTACGCTTATCAGTGTCTATGGATGCAGTTACTTTGTCTCCTACATGTACAGCACCATTAGTTATTTTTCCTAAATGAAGGAATTTGCCGTCGGAAGTCTTTTTGCAGTCAAAAACCTCCATTTTGAAGTCATCGTTGTAAATAACTCCGGTATCTCCTACCTGACCGCCGCTTTCAGCATAAAAAGGAGTTATATCCAGAACGACAGCTACCTCGTCATCCTGTTGTGCACTTTCAGACAGTTCATCTTTCAGAACAATGAATTGAACGATACCTTCACCTGTATGCTCATCGTAACCTATAAATTTTGTTGTTGCTGTTTTATCGGTATTAGCAAACAAATCCTTTTCCCAAGCTGAACCCTCTTTGCTTTTATGAGCTTCACGGGCTTTGTTTTTCTGAATCTTCATTTCATTATGGAAGCCTTCTTCATCTATGGAAAGGTTGTTCTCAGTTGCAATTTCTCTTGTTAAATCCACAGGGAATCCATAGGTATCATGAAGCTTGAATACCATCTCCCCTGTCAATTGGTTTGAACCGCTTTCCTTAACTTGCTTTATATAATCTTCAAGTATAATCATGCCCTGATCTACTGTTGTATAAAAGCGTTCTTCCTCAAGACTTATTACTTTTTTAATATAATCCTGTTTTTCAACAAGATTCGGATAAGCTTTACCGAAGCATGTAATAACAGTATCCACAATTTCAGACAAAAACAAGCGGTTTATTCCTAGAAGTCTTCCATGACGTGCAGCTCTTCTTAAAAGCCTTCTTAATACATACCCGCGACCTTCGTTTGACGGAAGGATACCGTCTGATACCATCATGGTTACGCTACGGGTGTGATCTGTTATAACACGTATGGAAACATCTTTTTTGTAATCCTTGCCATAAGATGCACCTGATAACTTGCAGACATGATCAAGAATAGCACGTATTGCATCAACCTCGAAAATGTTGTCTACATTCTGCATTACGCATGCTAAGCGCTCCAGGCCCATACCTGTATCAATATTTTTGCTCTCAAGTTCAAGATACGTGCCGTCCTCCTGTTTATCAAACTGGGTAAACACATTATTCCAGACTTCAATAAACCGGTCACATTCACAGCCTACTTTACAATCAGGCTCTCCGCAGCCTTTATCTGCTCCTCTGTCAAAATATATCTCGGAACAAGGTCCGCAAGGTCCTGTACCATGCTCCCAGAAATTATCCTCTTTTCCCATCCGGAATATTTTTTCGGGTGAAAGACCAACATCTTTGTTCCAGATGTCGTAAGCTTCATCATCCTCTTCGTAAACAGAGACATAAAGCCTGTCTTCAGGTATCTCAAGAACCTTGGTCATAAATTCCCAGGCCCATGGTATGGCTTCCTTCTTAAAATAATCACCGAATGAAAAATTACCGAGCATCTCAAAGAATGTACCGTGGCGTGAAGTTTTCCCCACATTTTCTATATCGGGTGTTCGTATGCATTTCTGGCATGTGGTGACGCGCTTGCGCGGCGGAACCTCACGACCGGTAAAGTAAGGCTTCAAAGGAGTCATGCCTGCATTTATCAATAAAATACTGGGATCATTCTGAGGAACCAGTGAAAAACTGGGCAGCCGCAAATGACCCTTACTCTCAAAAAAAGATAAATACATCTCTCTTAATTCATTTAATCCATAATTATGCATAATATAGTACAACCTCTCTTTTAAGTAAACAATATTAATATTCGTATGAGGGACTTCTCTCATCTCACTTCTATAACTTAGATAAGTATACCCAAAGCAAGTTATTTACGTCAAGCAAGACCTTTTTATTATATATCTAATGATACACAAAAAAAATGGACCGTTTTTTCAACAGTCCATTTTTTCTCATCGATTTAAATCATGTGTCTCATAGCCATATATGCTCTTGTAGCACATCGTCCAATATTTCTTCCTGTTCTTTTCATGGCTCTGAATGAGCGATCCATTCTGAAATTTTCTTCAGCAATTATTGAAAATGCTGCACCTATCAGCGCTCCCATAATAATACCACCGCCAAAACCGGGTCTCATAATTATACCTCCTGTTCTTAAAGCTTTCTTTACTTTTATTATTTCAAAAAACAAAATTTGAATGCATGAAGTGTTTGACAGTTATATAATGTTAATCTAAAATAAACCGTGTTAAACCTTATTAACCTTTCAGGAGGCTTTCATGATAAAAGCGAGTTTAATAAAAAAAATGAAAAATGAATTAGGTATTGATATTTCATCTATATTGTTGCCCATTAACAAAATTGATATGCAGCGATGGGCTGTTGTAGCCTGTGATCAATATACATCCGAGCCTGAGTATTGGAAGGATGTAGAAAGTTTCGTCGGTGAAAGTCCGTCAACATTAAGGTTAATCTTCCCGGAAGCATTTCTTGAAAACGAAACAGAAGAACAAAAAAATGATCGAATAAAAAGAATTTACGACAGCATGACATCATATCTTAATAACAACTTGTTTTATGAACATGAATATACAATAATACTGGTTGAAAGAACTTTTGAAAACGGTGTTAAGAGGCGTGGCCTTATGATGGCTTTAGATTTGGATCGTTATGATTTCAGCAAAGGTTCTCAGAGCCTTATTCGTGCAACAGAGGGAACAATAATTGACAGGTTGCCGCCTCGTATTCGTATTCGTGAAAATGCCCCGCTGGAAATACCTCATATTATGGTTCTTATAGATGATGCTGATAAAACAGTGATTGAACCTCTCACTGCAAAAAGAGAGTCATTTGAAGAGGTTTACTCATTCGATCTTATGAAAAACAGCGGCAGTATTAAGGGATGGAAGATTAATGATGAGAGTCTAATTGAAGAACTGGCAGCCTCCTTTATTAAACTTGCAGACAGAGAGAATTTTAAATCCCGCTATAATGTAAATGATGATTATGGAGTGCTTTTGTTTGCCGTTGGTGACGGAAACCACTCCCTTGCGACAGCAAAAGCATGTTGGGAAAATCTTAAGAAAACGATGAGTGAAGATGAGTTAAAAAATCATCCCGCCCGTTATGCCCTTGTTGAAATAGTAAATGTTCATGACAGCGGTCTTGTATTTGAACCTATTCATCGCGTAGTTTTCAATGTCGATCATAAGCATTTATTTGATTCATTTATTTCATATTACAAAAATCAGGGCTGCAATGTTGATATTACATACGGTTCTGAAAAGCCAAATACCCCCGGTCACGCAATTAAATTTGTTAACTCAGATAGAGAAGGATATTTAACAGTTGAGTGCCCTTTGTACAATCTTGATGTTGGAACGCTCCAAAACTTCCTTGACCATTATCTGAAAAATAATTCTCAAATAGGAATTGACTATGTCCACGGTGAAGATGTTACCGAAAAACTTGGAAAACAACCCGGAAACATTGGTTTCTTTCTTTCACCCATGGATAAAAACGAACTCTTCAGGACAGTTATACTTGACGGAGCATTACCAAGAAAAACATTTTCCATGGGAGAAGCTTCTGAAAAGCGTTTCTATCTTGAAGCAAGAAAAATTAAATAATTATTGGAGTCTATTTTAACATTCCTTTTAAAGACTCAAGGATTTTTTTCTCAAGCCTTGAAACCTGGACTTGTGAAATACCAAGCTTTCGTGCAACACTTTGCTGGGTCTGACCTGAATAATAACGCATCCATATAAGAGTCTTTTCACGGGCTGGAAGCTGGTTTAAAGCACTATAGAGCGATATTTTTTCAACTGTATCGGATTCCTTATCATTGTCCTGAGCTGCAATCCTGTCTATTAAACGATTTTCCGATCCGTCCTCATCCTCGTATTCTCTGAATAAAGATTCAGGAGTCCGGGAAGCTTCCATAGCATGGATAATACTTTCAGGTTCTTCTCCCAGTTCATCGGCCAGTTCATTTATACTGGGGGGTCTTCCCATTTTTTGTTCCAGTCTTTCACTAATATCTCTGGCTTTAATTGATAATTCCTTCAGGCTCCTGCTAACCTTTATAAATCCGTCATCTCTGAAATAACGGCGAATCTCACCTAATATCATAGGGATTGCATATGTGGAGAATTGCACATTAAATGACAGATCAAACTTATCGACAGCCTTGATAAGCCCGATACAACCTATTTGGAAAAGGTCGTCAATTTCAACATTACGGTTTCTGAAACGTCTGACCACACTCCAAACCAAACCCGTATTTTTATCTATAAGGGTATTCCGAGCATCAACATCCCCGTTCTGAGCTTTTTTAATCAAATCCAGGGACGACTCTTGATTTATATTGTCCATATATTAGCCTACCTATTTTTCAACTGTTTTGTCATATGTATTTTTGTACCTTTACCTGGTGTTGATTCCACTGTCAGACTGTCCATAAACGTTTCCATGACTGTAAATCCCATTCCTGAACGCTCAAGCTCGGGACGGGAAGTATAAAGCGGTGTCTTAGCCTTTTCAATATCTTCTATTCCCTTTCCGGAATCCTCTACGGTTATCTCCACATGGTCAGCATAAAGCAAACACTCAATAGTAATTACTCCTTCATTTTCCTCATAGCCATGAATTATGGCGTTTGTTACAGCCTCTGATACAGCAGTCCGTATATCGGCAAGAATATCTATTGTAGGATCTGCCTGAGCGACAAAACTGGCCACAACAACACGTGCAAAACTCTCGTTTACGGATTTACTGATAAACTCGGCTCTCATTTTATTAATTGGCTGCATACTTACTAACCTCTCAATACAAAGACTTTCTGTTATTATCTCATGCTTCTTTTGAAATTAACTTATCTACATTAGACATTTTTAGTATTTTTATTATTTCAGGCTTCGGATGTCTGATACTCATCTTGCCTCCTACACTTGACACTCTTTTCATTCTTCCCATAATCAGCCCGATACCTGCACTATCCATAAATGTAACTCGGGCCAGATCTATTATCATATTCTTTACAGGTTCCATTATGAATTTGCTGTCTATCCTGTCTTTCAATATACGTGATGTATGATGATCAATTTCTCCGTCTATTGATACAATAAGTGTTGTTCCGTCCCTTTTAAATCTTACATCCATCTGCTTCACCTCTGATTCCCATTAATCTTCAATTTCGGTATTTCCCGCAACTTTCCTTTATATGATAACAAAAAAAATAATAATATAAATAAACCCCTCCCTATTGTAAGCAAAAGGAGGGGGTATTTATAAAAACTAATTACTTTTATTTATTTTTTCTTTGATACATCGAGACTAACCATCGATTTATAAGTTTTTGAAGGGTCCTTCATAATCATAACAGTAATATTTCGATAGCCCTCCGCATCGCACATAAACAATATTCCTCCGTCTATTTCTGTGGCACGGGGTTCTTCCTCAAGTTTATCTAAGAAATTCTTCTGATAGAATTCCAGGACCTCATCATACTCCTTACCTGTACCAAACATTATCCTGACATTGGTTTTATCATCATTTTCATATACATTAATTATATTTGCATCTGACAGAACAGGTATGTCATCCGATGGGAATGAATCAGGCATTGGCAGATTGGTTCCCATTTGTCCCAATATACCTCCAAAACCGCCCAGGTCGCCCAGACCGCCTAAGCCGCTATCTTCCCCGGTTGAACCGTCTTTACCTTCAGCATCTTCCATCATCTCTTCTATTCTGTTCATTGTTTCATCATATTCGCTGCTGTCATCTACCGGAACTCCAAGCAATAGTCCCTCAAATGATCTTCCGATGTCTAATGTCGGAAAATTTACATGAACTTTACCTGACTTGATTGCTATCTTGATCGGTACCTGAGCCGATCCGCCACTGGTTACATCAACCCCGCCGCTTAAACTGCCTTCGTGTATTCCCCTTAAATAAGGATTTAGTACGCCTGTTCCTGTCATTTCTTGCGTAAAAGTGGCCATGGTTTCATAATCAATTAGAGGAGGAATGCCAAGTTCACCTTCTTCTATTCCGAATTCGGTGTAGTTGCTGATATCATACGAAATAACATCGAATGTGACATCGTTCCCAAATCCATATACATCAAATCCACCTGTCATTTCCACAATTTCATTGGAGAATTCAGAAATGTCCAGTTTTGATCTGAGACAAAAAGCCCCGTGGTACGTGCCGGAAACATCGGTACCTCCTTCTTTTTCAGCTATAAAAACCAATGTATGTTCTACTGTCATACCGTCTTCATATTTTTTGGGAATAGTCTGGTCAACTTTTAAAACCCAATTGCAATCCAAAAGTTCATTTCTTGAACCGGGTCTATCAGCGTCCATTCGTGAGCAGCCGGAAATTATAGAAGAAAACACGAAAGCAAGAATAAACAAAAAAGTCAAATATCTTCTCCGCATGGTGGTTACCTCACTTACCAGTTTTATATTACTTTTATACCACTTTTTTAAAATAAAATCCAGATATTTGTCCTTTTTGTTATACTTACCTGATAAATTCAATAAGTCTTAAATGTTACTTAATCTAATACTATCAGCAATACTGTCAATTTTCTTCAAACGATGATTTACACCTGATTTTGATAATGTCGGGGTTAGCATTTGTCCCAGTTCCGACAGACTTGCATCAGGGTTTTCAAGTCTTAAGTGCGCTATTTCACGAAGATTCTCGGGAAGACTTTCCAATCCTCTTGTTTCAGCAATATATTTAATATTATCCACGTGCCGTATAGATGCATTTACTGTTTTCTCCAGGTTTGCGGTTTCA